>DATJEA010000001.1:0-1633 GCA_035497095.1 Acetobacteraceae bacterium
CCGAACACCACCGTCATGCCCGCGCAGGCGCCGGCCACGAGCAGCGTCTTGCGTTCCTCGTCGGTCACCGGCAGGGCCTGCGCTATCAGTGAGCCGATCGCTCCGCCGGTCATGATGATCGGCCCCTCGGCGCCGAAGGGACCGCCGGTCCCGATCACGATCACCGCCGACGTGGGCTTGAGGATTGCCACCTTCGCGTCGAGCCGCGAGCGGCCGAGCAGGATCGCCTCGATCGCCTCGGGGATGCCGTGGCCACGGATTTTTTCGCTGCCGTAGCGGGCCATGAAGCCGATGATCAGCGCGCCGGCGACCGGGATCAGCACCACCCAGAGCCCGAACGGCGAGGTGCCGAGCTTCTGGTCGGCCAGCGTGAACTGGCCGAAATAGGACAGGTTGGTGACCAGCCGGATCAGCTTCAGCAGCACCACGCCGGCCGCCACCGCCGCGGTGCCGACCACGACTGCCATCAGCGAGATCAGCAGCACGCGGGGGCTGACCGAGAAATCGCCCAGGTAATGAACGGGCGGGTGTCCGGGTTCCGCCGCGGCGTTGGCTGTGGCAGGTTTGGCTGGTTTCATGGTGGTGACTTCTGAACAGGTGGCTTCCCGCGCGGGACGCTTCAGGAAAGGCACCGGGGTATCGGCACGCCTCGCGCGGGCCGGTATATCGCACTACGATATATAGACCGCAAGCAGGAGTATCCCTTCATGGCCGGCAAACCTGCCCCGCGCGCCGCACAACGGCCCGCTTTGCGATCGTTCGGCGCGCCGCTTTCGGCCGAGCCTGCGGCAGCGCCGCATCCGACCCAGGCGGATTACCGGGCGCTGGCGGAATTCCGCTATCTGATCCGCAGCTTCCTGGAATTCAGCCAGAACGAGGCGCGCGCCGCCGGCATCACGCCGCGCCAGCACCAGGCGCTGTTGCAATTGAAGGGGCTGCCGGCCGATGTTCCGGCCACCATCGGCGCGCTGGCCGAGCGGCTGCGTATCCGCCATCACAGCGCCGCCGAACTCGCCGATCGGCTCACCGAATCAGGCCTGGTGGTGCGCCGGCACGATCCGGCCGATCAGCGGCGGGTGCTGCTCGACCTCACCGAACTGGCCGAGCGGCATCTGGCCGATCTGTCGGCGGTGCATCTCGATGAGCTGCACAAGATGACCGGGGTGCTCGACACCATCGTGCAACTGGCGCGCCAGCACGCGGCGAAAGGCTGACCCGCGAGGCTCAGCCGCTCACCAGTACGATGTCGAACCGGGCCCGCACCGCGCCGGGTTCGGCCGGCGGTGGGGCCGGCTGCGGATCGATGATCAGCGCCTGCTTGCGGCGGGCGCTTTGCAGGAACGGGTCCTGGTCGTTCCAGGGGTCGCCCTGGAAGTAGAGCTGGGTGACGAACTGCTCGAACCGGCCGGTGACGCGGAAATGGATATGCGCCGGGCGCACCGTGGTGGGGCTGGTCGGGTAGGCTTTCGGGCAGACGGTTTTCAGCGCGTAGCCGCCATCGGCGCCGCTGGTGAGCAGCGCGAAGCCCTCAAAATTGGGGTCCAGCGGGGCCGGGTTGTCGTCGTTCGGGTGCCGGTATTTGCCGTGCGCGTTGGCCTGCCAGATTTCGATCCGGGCGCCGGCGACCGGGGCA
>DATJEA010000002.1:0-5225 GCA_035497095.1 Acetobacteraceae bacterium
GAGCAAGATCAACCCGCGCATCGTCTATGGCTCGATTTCCGGCTTCGGCCAGGACGGTCCGTATGGCCATCGCGCCGGGGTGGACCAGATCGCCCAGGGCATGGGCGGGCTGATGTCGATCACCGGCAAGCCGGGCGACGGGCCGATGCGGGTCGGCATCCCGATCTGCGACCTCACCGCCGGCAACCTGCTGGCGCTCGGCATCATGATGGGGCTGTTCCAGCGCCACACCACCGGGCGCGGCCGCTGGGTGCATACCAGCCTGCTGGAGGTGATGGTGTTCATGCTCGACTTCCAGGCGACCCGCTGGCTGATGGCAGGCGAAGTGGCGGGCCAGGCCGGCAATGACCACCCGACCTCGATCCCGACCGGGGTGTTCCCGACCACCGACCGCGCGATTACGCTGGCCGCCTCATCGTCGCGGCACTGGACCCGGTTCTGCGCCGCGCTGGGCCGCCCGGAATGGGCCGAGAAGGCGGAATGGGCCACCAGCGAGGGGCGCTCGACGCACCGGGCGGCGATCAATGCGGCAATTGCGTCGGAGACCTCGAAGCACTCGGCGCTGTACTGGATGGAGGTGATGGACGAGGCCGGCATCCCGTGCGGGCCGATCAACACTATCGAGCAGGTGTTCGCCGATCCGCAGGTGCAGCATCTCGACATGGCCAAGCCAGTGCAGCATGCGCGCCTCGGCACCCAGCGCATCGTCGGCTCGGCGATCAACATGGCGGGGCTGGACGACAGCCCGCGCAGCGCCACTGCCGAGGCCGGCGCCGACACCGACAGCATCCTGGCCAAGCTGGGCCGCACCCCGGAGCAGATCGCCGAACTGCGCGCAGCCCGCGTGATCTGACCCGCTCACCGAGGAGACACCGAGATGGATGTTGGCACCGCGATCGATCTGCCGACCGACAAGATTCTGGCGCGCAGCGGCGAGGGCATCGGCTGGATCACCTTCAACCAGCCGGAGAAGCGCAACGCCATCTCGCTGTCGATGTGGCAGGGGGTAACGGCCGCGGCGCAGGCGTTCGGCGCCGATGACAGCGTGCGGGTGGTGGTGCTGTCCGGCGCCGGCGGCAAGGCGTTCGCCTCGGGCGCCGATATCAGCGAGTTCGAAAAGAGCCGCAGCGACGCCGCCGCCGAGGAGCAGTATCATCGCGTCGGCGCTGCCGCCCGGAAGGCATTGCTGGGCATGGACAAGCCGCTGATCGCCATGGTGCAGGGCTATTGCGTCGGCGGCGGCTGCGCGATCTCGCTGCTGTGCGATATGCGGATCGCCACGCCCGAGAGCCGGTTCGGCATTCCCGCCGCGCGGCTCGGCGTCGCCTATGCCACCGAGAGCCTGGCGCGGCTGATGGCGCTGGTCGGGCCATCGGTGGCCAAGGACATCATGTTCACCGGCCGCCTGCTGCCGGCCGATGAGGCGCTGGCCAGCGGGCTGGTCAACCAGGTGGTGGCGCCCGAGGCGCTGGAGGCGACGGTGACCGCGATCGCCCGCCAGATCGCCGCCAATGCGCCGCTGACCATCCGCCACGCCCGCACCGCGCTCAATATGCTGGCCGGCGACACGGTGCGCGACGATGCCAGGCTCGATGTGCTGTATCGCGCCTGTTTCGACAGCGCCGATTTCGCCGAGGGGCGGACGGCGTTCATGGCCAAGCGCAAGCCGGTGTTTCGCGGGGCCTGACCCCGCAAGCCGGTCTGGAGACTCGCGCCGCCGGGGTTGGCGGGCGACAGGAACCACAACAAAGGGACGCGACCATGGTGCAATTCACGAGACGACAGACGCTGGCCGGCGCCGCCGGATTCGCCGGCATGATCGGCCTGGGGGTGCGCCCGGCTGCCGCTGCCGCCGCCGAATTGTCGGCGCATGAGCAGGCGCTTTACGAGAAGGCCAAGCCGGAGGGCGAGCTGACCTGGTACAGCGGCCAGTTGAACGCCGAGACCTCTGAGGCGGTCGGCCGGGCGTTCACCGAGCGCTTTCCCGGCGTGAAGGTCAACGTGGTGCGCAGCACCTCGCAGGTGGCGTTCCAGCGGCTGTCGCAGGATACCCGCGCCGGCACGGTGCAGTGCGACGTGTTCGCCTCCACCGTGTCGGGGCATTTCACGCTGCTGAAGCGCAAGAAGGAGCTGACCCAGTTCCGGCCGCAGAGCGCCGACGGGCTGATCGACATGCTGAAGATCTCCGACCCGGATAACTACTACCAGAGCGCCTATATGGGGCTGTACTTGCTGGCGTACAACACCGACAAGGTGAAGGCCGAGGACGCGCCGAAGAGCTGGACCGATGTGCTTGACCCGAAATGGAAAGATCAGCTCGCGGTCGGCCATCCCGGCTATAGCGGCGCGATCGGCGTCTGGGCGGTACAGATGCGCAAGATGTACACCTGGGACTACTTCACCAAGCTGGAGCGCAACAAGCCGCTGATCGGCCGCTCCAGCCAGGACCCGGTGACCGCACTCAACGCCGGCGAGCGCAGCATCGGCGTGGCGGTGCCAGTCGGCACCACGCTGCTGAGCGCGTCGCGCGGCAACCCGATCAAGCTGATCTATCCGACCGACGGCACGCTGGCCACCGCCGCCCCGGCGGCGATCATCGCCAAGGCGCCGCATCCGAACGCCGCCAAGCTGTTCATGGAATACATCACCAGCCCGTACTACAGCGCGGTGATCACCAAATACTTCAGCGAGAGCCTGCGCGCCGACGTGCCGTCCGCCGCCGGCGCCGCGCCGCTGAGCGAGGTGAAGCTGATCAGCCCCACCGAGGAGGAAGCCGAGAAGCAGGTGCCCCAGGTGCGTGAGGCGTGGCGCGACACGTTCGGCGTGTAAGGGCGGCCCGATGTCGCAAGTGCAGGCGCTTCGCCGCGCGCCGGCCGGAGCCGGGGTGCTGACCCGGCTCCGGTATCTGGAGCCGGTGACGCTGCTCTGGGCGGTGCTGGCGCTGGCGCTGGTATTTCTGGTTGGCGCGCCGATGCTCAAGCTGGTGATCATCAGCTTCGAGGATGGCGAGACCGGCCGCTTCACGCTGGCCAATTACGCCACCGCCTATGGCCGCGCCCGCTATCTGGAGGCGCTGGGCAACTCGCTGATGCTGGGCACCGCGGCGGCGGCGATCGCCACCGTGCTGGCGGTGCCGATGGCCTGGATGATGTCGCGCACCGACATGCCGGGCAAGGGCTTCACCTGGGCGATGGTGCTGGGCGCCTTCGTGATGCCGCCGTATCTGGCGGCGATCGCCTGGATTCTGCTGGCCGGGCCGAATTCCGGCTTCATCAACCGCGCCTGGGGGTGGCTGACCGGCGCCGAGGGGCATCTGGTCAACGTCTACAGCTTCACCGGGCTGGCGGTGGTGATCGCGCTGCATTCGTTTCCGCTGGTGTTCATATTTGTCAAAAGCGCGCTCGATCTGGTGTCGTCGGAGATGGAGGACGCCGCCAATATCCTCGGCGCCAACACCCGCGCCACGATGCGCAAGGTGACGCTACCGCTGGTCGGCCCGGCGATCATCGCCGGCTTCATCGTGATCTTCCTCGAGACTATCGCACTGTTCGGCACCCCGGCGATCTTAGGGATTCCGGCGCGGTTCAACGTGGTGACGACGCAGCTCTGGCAGTTCTTCGAATACCCGACCCGGGTGGAGGTGGCGGCGGCCTATGCGATGCCGCTGCTCGGCATCACCGTGCTGCTGATCGTGGCGCAGAAGCTGATGCTGTCGCGCAAGGGCTTCGTGTCGCAGACCGGCAAGGGCGGTGAGCGGCGGATGATCGCGCTCGGCCGGATGCGCTGGGTGGCGTTCGGCTGGTGTGCTGCGATCGGCACGCTGGCGGTGCTGCTGCCGCTGGTGGTGCTGGTACAGGCCAGCTTCGCCAAGGCCTGGGGGCGCGGGTTCAGCCTGTCGAACCTGACGTTTCGCAATTACTATTATCTGATTTTCCAGCATGAGATGGCGTTGCAGTCGATCTGGAACACGCTGTGGTTCTCGGCGGCTTCGGCGACGCTGGCGGCGGTGCTGGCGCTGTTCGTGGCCTATGTGTCGCACCGCAAGCTGGTGCCGTTCGCCGAGGTGCTGGGCTTCTTCGCGATGGCACCGTTCGTGATCCCCGGCATCGTGATGGCGATCGGGTTCTATGCTGCGTATGCGGCGCCGCCGCTGGCGCTGTATGGCACCGCGGCGCTGTTGATCCTGGCGTTCACCGCGCGCTTCCTGCCGATCGCCTATGCCAACGCGCATGCCGCGGTGCGCTCGGTGCATCCGGAGATGGAGGAGGCGGCGCGGATTCTCGGCTGCGGGCGCGGGCGGGCGATTCTGGCGGTGACCGCGCCGTTGATCCGGCGCAGCCTGCTGGGCGGCTGGCTGATCGTGTTCATCGTCGCCTCGCGCGAGTTGTCGGCGGCGATCTTCCTGGTCGGGCCGCAGACGCGCACCATGTCGGTGCTGATCTACGACCTCAGCGAGGCAGGGAATTTCGAGGTTCTGGCGGCGTTCGGCGGTATTCTGCTGGCCATCACCTTGGTATTGGTGGCGATTGGGATGAAACTGGCGGGGCGCGATTTCATGTTGCGGAGAAACTGAGGATGTCCCGACTCGCCTTGCGTGGCCTGACCAAGGCCTACGGCACCCTGAACGTGGTGGATGGCGTCGACCTGGAACTGGAGGAGGGCGAGTTCGTCTCGCTGCTCGGCCCGTCCGGCTGCGGCAAGACCACCACGCTCAGGATGATCGCCGGCTTCGTGCCGCCGACCGCCGGCACCATCGAGATGGAAGGCCAGGTGCTGTCTTCGGCGCAGAGCGTGCTGCCGCCGGAGCGACGGCAGATGTCGATGATCTTCCAGAGCTATGCGATCTGGCCGAACATGACGGTGGCGGAGAACGTCGCCTTCGGGCTGAAGCTGCGCAAGCTGGCGGGCGCCGAGGTGCGGCGGCGGGTGGCCGAGATGCTCGATGTGGTGCAGTTGGGGCACTTGGCGGGGCGCTATCCGGCCGAGTTGTCCGGCGGCCAGCAGCAGCGGGTGGCGCTGGCGCGGGCGATCGTGGTGAAGCCCTCGGTGCTGCTGCTGGACGAACCGCTGTCGAACCTCGACGCCAATCTGCGCGAGGAGATGCGCTTCGAAATTCGCCGGCTGCATGACGAGTTCCGCATCACCACGGTCTATGTCACGCATGATCAATCCGAGGCGATGGCCACTTCGGACCGCATCGCGGTGATGAATGCCGGGCGGATCGA
>DATJEA010000003.1:0-2148 GCA_035497095.1 Acetobacteraceae bacterium
GCCACATCGAGCAGCGGCCCCTCGCTCGCCACCCCGATCACCTCATGCCCGCGCGCCCGGATGCCACGCATCAGCGGCAGCAGGAAATGCCGCAGGCTGAAATCGACGTTGGTGACCTCAATGACCTTCAAGGCCTAGCCGACCTTGCTGATCGCCCATTTCACCTGCTGCGGCCCATCCTGATAGCCGATCAGCGCCACCTGTTCGGCGCGGCGCGGCACCGGGCCGCCGAGATAGATGCTCTCCTCCAGCACCATCCGCGCGCCATCGGCCCGCAGCCGCCAGCCGCCGCCGGAGGGCAGGCGCAAAAGCACAGCTTCGCCATCCTGTTGCAGGCTGGCGTTGACAGTGGGGTGCAAGTGGAAGCGCACCACGTAGGGCTGCGGACTGCCGGCCTCCACCAGATCCTCGCCGCGCACATCCTCGCCGCTTTCAGCCATGTACAGCCGCCGGCGGTGGATCGCGCCGAAGCTGCGGCGATAGCCGTCATGGCTGGCGTCGAGCCAGTGCGCGCCCTGCGATTCCTGGCGGGAAACCTCGATATGCTCGGCACGGCGGCCCAGCCCCTCGCTGCGCAGTTCCGAGGAATTGGTGTCGGCGATCACCAGCGTGGAATGCGCCGCGGTGGCGCGGCAGGCGTCGCGCCAGTCGTCGCTGGCGGTCGGCGAGGCGCCGCAATTGACGATCAGCCGCTCCCGCCCGATCGACAATTCGAAGGCCAGCGTGCCGGCATGGGCGAAGCGGTCCAGCTTGGCCACCGGCGGCGCGCCGCAATCCATCAACAGCAGGCTGCGGCCGGCTTGCAGGCGGTGGAAGCCGCCATCCGGCAACGCATTCGGCACCCGCCCGGCGCGGCCGGCGAGGCTCAGCACCAGATCGACCAGCGCCGGGGTTTCCTCCTTGCTGCCGTTGAACAGCGCGAGGCCGCCATCGCCGTGGCGCAGCATGCGCAGCGCCGGGGCCATGCGCTCGATGGCGCCGGCCAGGGCTGCCGGCGGCTGCGCCTGGGCGGCTTGCAGCAGCGAGCGGATTTCGGTCAGGTCCTGCAAGGCCGCCATCTGCTGCGCCGGGCTGCGCTCGCACTGCATGCCGTCGGGCAGGATCTGCCGCGCGATCTCCTGCGGCAGCACCTTCAGCGCCCTGGCCAAAAACGCGGTGTGGTCGGGCAGCGCCACCGCGGCGGCGACCAGGCCCTTGATCGCGGTGAGCGCCCTGGCGTCCAGTTCCTCGGTGGGCAGCGAGGCGGCCAGGCCGCGGGCATCGGTCACCAGCCGGGCCATCAGCTTCTGGCGGAAGCCGTCATCGGCCGAGGCGGCGAAGAAGTCGTAATGGCCGAGCCAGGCGGCGATCCGCGCGCCGGCCACATCCGGCCGCTCGGCCAGCCGGTCCGGCGTGGGGGTGGCGATCCACTCGGCCACCAGCGCGCGGGCGCGCAGCCGGGCGGCGTCGGTGCCGAGCGCGCGCAGGTCGCGCAGCCAGGTGAAGCCATGCGCCAGCGCCCGCAGCATCGGCACGCCGCGCGGGTCGGTGAAGCCGCCGGGCTTCAGCGCGATGATGTTGCCGCCGAGTTCCAGCTCGCCCTTCAGCAGATTGGCGCCGCGGCCAGGATCGCCCGGCCAGGGGTCGCGCACCGGCTGCGAGGGGGCGTCCGGCACCCGCGCCATGCTGATGCTGGGCAGCCTTGCCATGTGGCGGCGGGCGCCGCGCAGCCAGTTGGCGGGCATCAGCGTCATCCGCCGGCACCGCGCAGGCCGGCGATGGCGGCGGCGTAATCCGGCGCGCCGAACACCGCGGTGCCGGCGACCAGCGTATCCGCCCCGGCTTCCAGCACCGCGCGCACCGTGGCCGGGCCGACGCCGCCGTCAACCTGCAACGCGACAGTCCGGCCGCTGGCGTCGATGGCGGCGCGCAGGGCGGCGATCTTGGCGAGTTGGCTGCTGATGAAAGCCTGGCCTCCGAACCCGGGATTGACGGTCATCACCATCACGATATCGCATAAATCCAGCACCCATGAAACCGCCTCCACCGGGGTCGACGGATTCAACACCACCCCCGGCTTGCAGCCAAGCGCGCGAATCGCCTGCAACGAGCGGTGCAGGTGCGGGCCGGCCTCGGGATGGATGCTGATATGCTGGCAGCCGGCCTCGG
>DATJEA010000004.1:0-5183 GCA_035497095.1 Acetobacteraceae bacterium
GCCGACGGCCCGTTCACCAGCTTCAACGGCGTGGTCGAGGAAGTGGACGAGGAAAAGGGCCGGGTGAAGGTCAGCGTCTCGATCTTCGGCCGCTCGACGCCGGTGGAACTGGAATACAGCCAGGTCGAAAAGGCCTGACGCCGGCTACTGAGGGGCGGCGGCTCAGGACGAGCGGCCCTTCATCACCCGCTGCAAATCGCGCTCGATCGCCTCGATGCTGCCGGCCGGTTGCCCGCCCACGACGCTGTGCCAGTCCGCGATGTCCTGCACGTTCGCCGGATTGTCGCGCAGCAGCTCCCGCTTGATGAACGGAAAGCCGGCCTGCAATAATTCGCGCCAGAGTTCAGCGGTCGGGTTCAGCGGCCGCCGCGCCGCCGCGGCATGGCTGGTCCGGCTGACATGGATGCGCCTGGCATCGGCGAACGGATCCAGCGGCGCGTCGCTGTCGTTCGTCAACACGCTGGTATCGATCCGCCGCACCAGGTCCTGGTATGGCCAGAGCGCCGCGCAACGGACCCCGGCGGCGAGCAGTTTCTGCGTCAACCCGACCTCGTAGCGCGATACCACCCAATATTTCGAGTGGACCGGCCGTACCGAGTTCCAGAAATCGCGCCACGCTTTGCTGGTCATCGCCGCCCGCCCGGCGACCAGAAAGAAGGACTGCAAATGGTAGCGTCGCTGCCAGCTTTCGGTGGCGCCCCACAGATCCGCGCGGTCGAAATCCACCCGGGCCAGCGTCTCCTGCAACGGCCGCAGCGGGCCGTAGACGCTGTCATTGGCGATCAGCACGAACTCGGTCTCCGGCCTCGGCAGGCCAAGCCGCTGCAGCGCCTCGCGCATCGCCCCGAAATCGTAGCCGATATTGCGCCGCACCAGCACGCAGACGCAGATCGCCTGCACAGCCGCCATGCTGTCGTCCTGCAACCTCCCGGAGTTGGTCACGAACGCCACCGAGAGCCCGGCGTCGCGCAGCGCTTCCAGATAGTTGAGCACATGGCGCCGCACCACGCCGCCACGATCGAAATGGACGAACAGCGCGACACGCGGCCCCAATGCCAGCCCGCCCTCGGGCCAGCAGCGCAGCGTTTGTTCGGGACTCCTGAACCGCCCGAGCATCATGCCGATCCAGCCGCCGGTCTCGATCGCGGCGGCACGCATTGGCCGCAGCACGGCCGTTCGGATCAGCCGCAACATCGTTCAGCGGTTCTTGTCAGGCATTGATGATCCGATCACGAATGGAGCGGCGGGAGGGCGAGGCAGACGCTGCCGGCATGGACCGCTCATGACGGCACGCCGGAATGGCCGAACCGGCGCACCGGCATCGCCGCACCCGCCGCATGCTGGCCTGCCAACGCCGGCAGCCGCGCCAGCAATGCCGCGTTCAGCGCCTCGCGCCGCGCCCATAGCGAGCGATACCAGGCGATCCGTTCCGCCACCTGATAGGCCATCATCCGCCGCGACGCCACATAGCGGCGCGCCGCATCGCCGATGCCGCGGCCTGTTTCCGGGCTGGCCACCAGCCGCAACAGCCGCTGCTGCAACTCCTGCGGCGAGCGG
This sequence comes from Acetobacteraceae bacterium, assembly GCA_035497095.1. GTDB lineage: Bacteria > Pseudomonadota > Alphaproteobacteria > Acetobacterales > Acetobacteraceae > 70-18. The sequence continues at coordinate 1,558 of DATJEA010000004.1, forward strand.
AACAGCAGCCCGGTCACCCCGTCCTCGATGCTGTCGCTATAGGCGACCGGGCTGGCCAATGCCACGACCCGATGCGCCGCCGCCTCGACGAATTTCAGGTCCGATTTACAACGGTTGAACGGATTATCCGCCAGCGGCATGAAAGACACCTCGCAGCCAGACAGCAGCGCCTGATAGGTCGGGTAGTCGCATAGCGGCGTGAAGCTCTTATGCGGCGTGCGCAGCGCATCGAACATCGCACGATCATTGACGACCTGAAAATGCAGCCGATCGCGCGCCAGCTCCGCCGCGGCGTTCAGCGCCGCCAGATAGGGCGGCCAGTCGCCATCCCGGTTCAACCCGGCGAACAGCACGTTGATCCGCCCGGCGGCCGCGTAGTTGCGCACATCCGGCAGCCGCGGCGCGGCGTTCGGGAACACCGCGACTTCCGGATTATGCCGCCGCAAAATCGCCGCCAGCGGCGCGATGGTGGTCTGCACCGCGTGCACGGCGGAGAAGTTGTACATTTCCGGGTGCTGCAGGATCGGGATGAAGTCGGGATGATCGTCGAACTCGCAGACCGTCAGGTAGCCCGCCTCCATCACCTCGCGCACCAGCGCCAGCCCGTCGGCACCGAGCAGCGCCGGGCGATGCAGGATGAAAATTTCCGCCCCCCCCGGCACGCGCGGCACCCGCAGCGACTCGGCGACCTGCGTGGTCACCGCCGGCTGGGTCGCCAGCGCGTGCAACGGGTCAAGCACCCGCACCTGGCTCACCCCGCCCACCGGCGGCAGCATGGTGGAGACGACATGCAGCCGCGCCGGTTCGCTGCGGGTGGCGCGCCAGACATGCTGTAGCGGCGCGGCACGGCGAAGATAATCGGCCATGTCGACGCCCAACGCCCGCAGCGCCGGTTCCAGCGCCGCCACGAACCGCTCGGCCTGCTCCCGCCGGAACACGCGCGGCACGCATTCGGTCGGCCAGAGCCCGGCCTCATCCAGCGCCCGGCGGGTGCTCTGCTCGGTGAACCAGCGCAGGTGGCCGCGGTCCATCAGGCCGTAGCTGTCATAATTCCATGTGCCGCGCAGCAGGCGATCGGCAAAGCTCCAATGCTCCAGGTTGGGAATACACAGCGCCACGCTGCCGGTGGGGTGCAACGCCTGGATCTGGGCGCGCAGCACCGCCCACGGATCGGCAAGATGCTCCAGCACGTCGTTGTAGACGATGCAGTCGTAGCGCAGGCCGTCGAACGGCAGCGGCGTCGCCTCGACATCAACCACCGCGACATCGTCCAGCCGGCCGGCGGCAATCCGCGCCAGCGCCGGGTCGCGCTCGATGCCCAGATAGCGGGCCGCCGGATTGCGCCGCTTGTACTCGGCGCCCAGCGCACCATCGCCGCAGCCGACGTCGAGGATGACCCGCGCATCCAGCGGCAGCCGGTCGATCATCGCGGGATTGTCGTCGTCGTCCGAAGCCGGCATCACGTCCTCGCCTGCCGCGTCACGGGCGGCCGATGCAGTGATAGGCGAACCCCGCCGCCCGCATCGCCTCCGGATCGTAGACGTTACGCAGATCGACCACCACTGCCCCACGCATCGCCGCGCGCAGCCGCTCCGGCGCCAGGGCGCGGAACTCGTTCCATTCGGTGACCAGCACCAGCGCATCGGCGCCGCTCAGCGCATCCATGGCGTCGCGGCAATAGACCACCGAGCTGGGCAACAGCGGCCGCGCCTGCTCCATCCCCTCGGGGTCATAGGCGCGAACCACCGCCCCGTCCTCGGCCAGCCGGGCGACGATCGGCACCGAGGGCGCGTCGCGCATGTCGTCGGTCTCCGGCTTGAAGGTCAGGCCGAGCACGGCGATCACTTTACCGCGAACCGAACCGCCACAAGCGGCAACCACGCGTGCGCCCATGCCGGACTTGCGCGCGTCGTTCACCGCCACCACCGTCTCCACCAGCCGGCTGGGCGCCCCGGCCTCCTGGGCGATGCGCACCAGCGCCAGCGTATCCTTGGGGAAGCAACTGCCGCCGTAGCCAGGCCCGGCGTGCAGGAATTTCCGCCCGATCCGCCCGTCCAGCCCGATGCCGCGCGCCACGTCGTGCACGTCGCCATGCAGCTTCTCGCACAGATCGGCCATCTCGTTGATGAAGGTGACCTTCATCGCCAGGAAGGCGTTGGCGGCATATTTGGTCAGCTCGGCGGTTTCGATCGCGGTGAACAGGATCGGCGCCTCGATCAGCGACAGCGGGCGATACAGCCGGCGCATCACCTCGCGCGCCCGGTCGGTCTCGCAGCCGATCACCACCCGGTCCGGGCGCATGAAATCGCCGATGGCACTGCCTTCGCGCAGGAATTCCGGGTTGGAGGCGACGTCGAACTCCAGGTCCGGCCGCACCTCGCGCACGATCTGCTGAATGCGCCGGCCGGTCCCCACCGGCACCGTGGATTTGGTCACGATCACCGTGTAGCCGGTCAAGACCTTGGCGACCTGTTCGACGGCGGCGAACACATAGGAGAGGTCGGCATGGCCATCGCCACGGCGAGTCGGCGTGCCGACCGCGATGAACACCGCATCGGCGCCGGCGACCGCTGCACCCAGGTCGTCGCCGAAGCTGAGCCGCCCGGCGGCCGCGTTTTCCGCCACCAGCCGGTCGAGCCCCGGCTCGAAAATCGGGATGCGGCCCTCGCGCAGCGCCGCCAGCTTGGCCGGGTCCGCCTCCACCAACGCCACCTCCAGCCCGAATTCGGCGAAGCAGGCGCCGGACACCAGGCCAACATAGCCGCCACCGATCATCGCTATCCGCATCCCGCGCCGCTCCATCACTATACGGCGCCAGACAGCACAGATCGCACGGTTTCGCTACAGTGCACCGTGCCGGCCCCGTGCCGCGTGTTCGTCCAACGCCGCCTGCTCGATGCGCAGGGCCATTACCCGTCTGGCCCGCAAACGGTCGGCACGCATCACCGCGACCGCTTCCGCCGCGGCGTGCGCCGTGGCCAGCGCCGCACGGCTATGCTCGGCGCCCTGTTCGGCGGCCTCGCGGGCAACGTCGGTCGCCTCGGCCGCGGCCTGGCCATGTGGCAGCCAGCGGCAGAACAGCTCCAGCACGACCGGTCCGGCGACCGGTTGCGCCGTCGCGGCGGTTTCGCGCGCGATGGCCAGCCTGGCGGTGTGCTGGGCGTGCTGCGCCTCGGCCGCCGCCCGGAGCCCGGCCGCCAGTTCGCGCTGCGCCGCTTCCACTGCAAAGCGCCGCAGCCGCAGCAACACCGGCAGCGCGTCGCGACTCATCCGGGGGCCGCCATGGCGGCGTGCAGCGCAGCAAATCCGGCTTCCAGGCTGCACGCCTCGTTGCGCCCCTGGCGCAGCACCGCTTCGATACGCGGCGCCAGCAGGACCGCTTCATCCACCACCGGGTCGGTGCCCGGCCGATAGGCGCCGAGCCGCAGCAGATCGGCCATGTCCTCATGCACCGCCAGCACGCCCCGGGCGCGCCGGGTCAGCGCATTCTCCGCCTCGCTGTTGCATCCAGGCACGGCGCGCGACAGCGAGCGCAGCACATCCACGGCCGGGTATCGCCCCCGCTCGCCGATCCGCCGATCCAGGATGACATGCCCGTCCAGGATGCCGCGCACCGCGTCGGCCAC
>DATJEA010000005.1:0-2442 GCA_035497095.1 Acetobacteraceae bacterium
GCGCTGGGCGGGGTGGTCTACTGCCAGACCTATCTGTTCATCGATCCCGAGATCGGCTTCGGGGTGGAGCGCAGCGTGGAGATGCTGCTGGTGGCGATGATCGGCGGCGCCGGCACGGTGTGGGGGCCGATCTTCGGCGCCGTGGCGCTGCATGCGGTGGCCGATACCGCGCGCGCCTGGATCCAGACCCCCGGCTTCGCGCCGATGCTGTATGGCGTGGTGCTGCTGCTGATCATCGCGGTGCTGCCCGGCGGCCTCGCCTCGCTGCGCAGGCGGCGGAAACATGCTTGAGGTGCGCGGCCTGTCGAAGCGCTTCGGCGGCCTGCGGGCGGTGAGCGACGTCGATCTCGATGTCGCCGAAGGCTCGATCACCGCGCTGATCGGCCCGAACGGCGCCGGCAAGACCACCAGTTTCGCGATGATCGCCGGCTTCATTCGCCCCGATCTCGGCCGGGTGCGCTTCCAGGGCGCCGACATCACCCGCCAGCGGCCGGACCAGATCGCCGCCGCCGGCATGGTTCGCACCTTCCAGATCACCCAGCCATTCGCCGGCCTCACGGTCGCCGAGAACATCCGCGTCGGCGCCTTCCTGCGCACCGCCAATCCGGGCGAGGCCACCGCGCGGGCACGCGCGCTCGGCGAGGAACTCGGCCTCGGCGCGTTGCTCGACCGGCCGGCCGCGGCGCTCACCGTCGCCGGGCGCAAGCGGCTGGAGGTCGCCCGCGCGCTGGCCACCCAGCCCAGGCTGCTGCTGCTCGACGAGGTGATGGCCGGGCTCAATCCGTCCGAGATCAACGACATCGTGGCGCTGATCCGCCAGGTGCAGGGGCGCGGCGTCACCATCCTGCTGATCGAGCACATCATGCAGGCGGTGACGGCGCTCGCCGGCCATGTCTACGTGCTGGCCGAGGGGGTGCTGATCGCCGCCGGCACGCCGCAGCAGATCGCCGAGGACCCGGCGGTGATCGAGGCCTATCTTGGCCGTGGCGCCGCCGCCCGGATGGCCCAACACGCCGGGAATGAGCATGCCTGAAATGAGCATGCTTGAGATTCGCGGGCTGCATGCCGGCTACGGGCCGTTCGAGGTGCTGCACGGCATCGATCTGGATGTTGCCGCCGGCGAGATCGTCGCGGTGCTGGGCGCCAACGGCGCCGGCAAGACCACGCTGAACCGGGCGCTGTCCGGCCTCATCCCGCCGCGCGCCGGCAGCATCCGCTTCGAGGGCGCCGACATCACCGGCGCCCGGCATGACCGCATCGTCGCCGCCGGGCTGATCCATGTGCCGGAAGGCCGCCGGGTGTTCCCCACGCTGTCGGTGCGCGACAATCTGCGCATGGGCGCCTGGCTGCGCGGCCGGGCCGAGCGCGGGCGCAACCTGGAGCGGGTGCTGGAAATCTTCCCCCGGCTGAGCAGCCGCCTGGGGCAGAATGCCGGCTCGCTGTCCGGCGGCGAGCAGCAGATGCTGGCGATCGGGCGCGGGCTGATGGCGGAACCGCGGCTGCTGATCCTGGACGAGCCGTCGCTCGGCCTGTCGCCGCTGCTGACCGAGGAGTTGTTCACCCTGATCGCCAGGCTGCATGACGAAGGGCTGTCGATCCTGCTGGTGGAGCAGAACGTGGTGCAGTCGCTGGCGATCGCCGGACGCGCCTACGTGATCGAGCACGGCCAGATGGCGCTGTCCGGGCCGGCCGCGGCGATCGCCGGTGATCCGCGGCTGAAGGCGGCTTATCTCGGGGTTTAGGCAAGCAAGGTCTTCTTTTTGTGAACAAAAAGAAGCAAAAAAACGTCATGACGGCGCTTCGCGCCAAAAATTTCATGCCGGCGCTTCGCGCCTTTGGGGGGGTTGGAGACTCCGCCCTCTCCGCCCGCCCGGTGTTGCAAGGCGAATGAAGTTTTTTGCGCGCTTTTTTTCAAAAAAGCGCCGCTTGCTTGCCGATCCCTGCATGGTGATGATAACTCGCACGCGGCGGCATCCGCAATGCCGCCGGAAGGTGAAATCCTGCCAACCGCCAAAAATCCTGCCCCGCGAAGCGTGGGGCAACGGTGGCCGGCATGAGTCCTGGTTTTGCTTGCAGCGACGTGCGACTGTCAGTAAAACTAACTTCAATGAACCCCGCCACCCCCGCCACCGCGCTCGGCCAACGCTATCTCCCCCACATCGTCGATCTCTGCGCCGGTGTGGCCGCGGTCGCCGCGCGCCATCGGGCGCTGGCGCCGCTGCTGGTGCTGGTCTGGGTCCGCCTGCGCCGCACCCTGGCGCGGCTCGACCGTCTCGCGCTGCGCTGGCAGCAGGGCCGCCTCCACCCGCGTCCGCGCCGCAGCCGGTCCCCGCGCCGGCCGCCGCAGATCCATCCGGCCGAAGCCTGGCGCCACCGCCGCACGCCGCAGGGTCATGCCTGGCTGATCCGCCTGCACCAGCCGCTGGCGCAATACGCGCCGCG
>DATJEA010000006.1:0-4126 GCA_035497095.1 Acetobacteraceae bacterium
TGGTCACCGCGCGCAGGGCGCAGACGCTGTCATATGTGCGGGAATCGCCCATGACGCCCACCGTGCGCACCGGCAGCAGCACGGCGAAAGCCTGCCAGATCGCGTCATAGAGGCCGGCGGCGCGGATTTCCTCCAGATAGAGGGCATCCGCCTTTCTCAGGATGTCGCAGCGTTCCCGGGTCACCTCGCCGGGGATGCGGATGGCCAGGCCGGGGCCGGGGAAGGGGTGGCGGCCGACGATCGCTTCGGGAATGTCCAACTCGCGGCCGAGCACCCGCACCTCGTCCTTGAACAATTCGCGCAGCGGTTCGATCAGTTGCATGCGCATGCGCTCCGGCAGACCGCCAACATTGTGATGGCTCTTGATCGTGACACTGGGGCCGCCGCTGAAGCTGACGCTCTCGATCACGTCCGGGTAGAGCGTGCCCTGGGCGAGGAAGTCGGCGCCGCCGAGCTTGTTCGCCTCCTCCTCGAACACCTCGATGAACAGGCGACCGATGGTCTTGCGCTTGAGCTCGGGGTCGGTCACCCCGTCGAGCGCGGCGAGGAACATCTGCGAGGCATCACGATGCACCAGGCGGATGTTGAAGCGGTCGCGGAAAGTGGTCACCACCTCCTCGGATTCGCCGGCGCGCATCAGGCCGTGATCGACATAGATGCAGGTCAGCTGGTCGCCGATCGCCTGGTGGATCAGCACCGCGGCGACGCTGGAATCGACGCCGCCGGACAGGCCGCAGATCACCCGGCCGCTACCGACCTGGGCGCGGATGCGGGCGATCTGGGCGTCGCGGAAGCCGCCCATCGTCCAGTCGCTCTGGCAGCCGGCGACGCTGCGGACGAAATTGGTCAGCAGTTGCGCGCCATGCGGAGTGTGCACCACCTCGGGGTGGAACATCAGGCCGTAGAAGCGGCGGGCGTCGTCGGCGAAGGCGGCGAACGGCGCGCCCTCGCTGGTGGCCACGGCGCGAAACCCGGCCGGCAGGCGGATCACCCGGTCGCCGTGGCTCATCCACACCGGCTCGCGCCCGCCTTGCTGCCAGACGCCGTGGAACAGCGCGCAGTCCTCGTTGACATCGACCAGGGCGCGGCCGAATTCGCGCTGGTCGGAGCTTTCCGCCTCGCCGCCAAGCTGGGCGCACATCGCCATCTGGCCGTAGCAGATGCCGAGCACCGGCACGCCGAGTTCGAACACCAGCTGCGGCGCCCGCGGGCTGCCGGCATCGGCGACGCTGGCGGGGCCGCCGGACAGGATGATGGCCCGCGGAGCGAAGGCGGTGATGCGGGCGGGCTCGGCGTTGAACGGCCAGATTTCGCAATAAACCCCGGCCTCGCGCACCCGGCGGGCGATCAACTGGGTGACCTGGCTGCCGAAATCGAGGATCAGCACGCGGTCGCCGGGAGGGGATGATGGAGCTGTGGAGGAATCGGCCATGCCGGGCACCCTGTCATTCACGGTGCGGGGTCTTGCAGCACGAAGCCCGCCGCGCCGCAAGCCGCGATTGCGCAGGGCAGGGGGCGGCGGTAGAGGGTGGGCCGCCGCGTTTCGGTGCGCGAGGGAGCCACGGGCATGCGCTACAGGCTGGCTCGCCCTATTGTTCTGCTGCTGGTGCTGCTGGTGCTGCTGGTGGGCGGTGCGCCGGCCTGGGCTGCTGGCGGGTTCGATGATCCGGCGCTGGTGGCGCGGCTGCTGCCGAGCGTGGTGGCGATCGATATCGAGGTGCCGGCGCCGACCGCGGCTGATGCGGCGGCGCAGAAGCGCGAGCACGCCAGCGGCTTCGTGATCAATTCCGACGGCACGCTGCTGACCAATGGCCATGTGGTGGACCATGCCAGCGCGATCAGCGTGAGGTTCGCCGATGGCACGGTGCTGCCGGCGCGGCTGGTCTACCGGGCGCCGATCGATCTGGCGATCATCCATGTCGATGCCGGACGGGCGCTGCCGGCGGTCACCTGGGGCGACAGCGATCGGCTGCGGCCTGGCGATGGGGTGATCGCGATCGGCAATCCGCTAGGTATCGGGCTATCGGTGACCACCGGCGTGGTCAGCGCGGTCGGGCGCAACATCCGCGCCACGCCGCAGGACGATTTCATCCAGACCGATGCGGCGCTGAACCACGGCAATTCCGGCGGCCCGCTGTTCAATCTGCGCGGCGAGGTGATCGGCGTCACCACCGGGCTGCTGTCGCCGAAGGGTGAAAGCGGCTCGATCGGCATCGGGCTGGCGCTGCCCAGCGATGCGGTGCGCCATGTGGTGCAGAGCTTTCGCCGCTATGGCCGGTTGCGCGAGGGTTGGCTGGGGGCGCGGGTTGCGGCGCTCACGCCGGCGATTGTGGACAGCCTGGGGTTGCCGGCGGTGCGGGGCGTGCTGGTGACGGCGGTGCCGCCGCGGACACCGGCGGGCCATGCCGGGCTGCGTGTGGGGGACGTGCTGCTGCGGATCGGCGGCAAGCCGGTGGATGACCCGCGCGCCTTGCAGCGGCTGATCAGCACCGCATCGCCGGGCGCGACACTGAAGCTGGCGCTGCTACGCGACGGCGCGGCGCGGGAGGTCTCGGTGGTGGTTGGCGAGGCGGCGGTGCCGCCGGGGCGGGCCGCGCCGCCCGGCCCGAAGCCGGTGGCCAGCGCCGATCTTGGGCTGCAACTGGCGCCGCTGGATGCGGCGGCGCGGGCGCGGCTGCATCTGCCTGCCGAGGCGACCGGGGTGGTGGTGGCCGGCATCGCCGCCGACAGCCTGGCCGCCGGGCGCGGGCTGGCGGCGGGCGACGTGATCCTGCGCGCGCAATGGCGTGATGTGACGCAGCCCGAACAGGTGCGGGCGCAGATCGCGGCGGCGCGCGAGGCCGGGCGCGGCCATGTGCTGCTGGCGCTGCTTGCGGCGGGCGGGCTTCGGCTGGTGACGGTGCCGCTGCACGCTGCGCCATAGCGGGCCGGGCTTATTTGGTTAGTGCTGGTTTGGTTAGCGCTGGCCGCTGGAAAACGGTTGACGCCGGATCGCGGCATTCTTAAAGTTCCGAAAATCGGAATTTAAGTTCCATAAAATGCAACTTTCCGCGTAAAACCCTGTGTCGATCCTGGACAATGCGGCTGCCGTGCTGCGCTGCTTCGGCGCCGGCTGCCCCAGCGTGACGGTGACCGAAGTCACCGCCCGGCTGGGGCTGCCGAAGGCGTCGGCGTCGCGGCTGCTGCGGGCGATGCGCGAGGCCGGCATGCTGGAGACGATCGGCGGCACCAAGCGGCACCGGCCAGGGCGGATGATGCTCGATCTGGCGGCGGCGTTCCGCCATTCGTCGCGGCTGATCGAACGGGCCAGCGTGGTGGTCGCCGCGGCGGCGCGGACCTTCGGCCATACCGGCTACGTGTCGTTGCGCGAGGGCCGCGAGGTGACCGCGGTGGCCGATTTCGAAGGCAGCAATGCGCTGCGCGTGGTCTCCAATATCGGCCGCCGGCTGCCGGCGCATCTGAGCGCTACCGGCCGCACGCTGCTCGCCCGCATGGCGGATCATGAGGTGGCCATGCTCTACCACGGCACCCGGGAGGCCGCACTGCTCGCGCCGATCCTCGCTCAGGTGCGGGCGCACGGCTATGCCGAGTCGCAGCAGGACACCACGCCGGGGGTTGATGCCATCGCCATCGCGGTCGCCGATCCGGCCAGCGACGAGGCGGTCAGCCTGTGCCTGGTCTATCCCCACACGCTGGTGCCGCCGCAGGAACGCGCGGCGATGATCGGCGCCCTGGCCAAAGGGGCGGCCGGGATCGCCGAGGCGCTGGGCGATGCCGGCTTCGTGTTGCCGCAACCATCCATCGAGGTCGTTTCATGAGTCTCTCTTCCGGCCGCTGGCGTGTTGGCTTCGATATCGGCGGCACGTTTACCGACTTCGTGGTCTATGACGCCGCCACCGCGACGGTCACCCTGCACAAGCGGCTGACCACGCCGCACGACCCGTCCGAGGCGGCGTTGCTGGGCCTGCGCGAGATCCTGGCGATGGTCGGGATCGGCCATGCCGAGGTGTCGGAGATCGTGCACGGCACCACGCTGGTGACCAACGCGATCATCGAGCGCAAGGGCGCGCCGCTCGGCCACCTCCAGCCGCGCATCGCGCCGCACCAGCGGCTCGGGAAACTGCAC
>DATJEA010000007.1:0-1664 GCA_035497095.1 Acetobacteraceae bacterium
GTTGCCGCCCACCGCCAGCGACAGGAACCAGCCGCCCATCGCCAGGCCGACCAGCCGCGGCGGTGCCAGCTTGGTCACCATCGACAGGCCGATCGGCGACAGGCACAGCTCGCCCACGGTCTGCAGCACATAGCACAGCACCAGCGGCCAGAACGGGATCAGCCCCTGACCGTCGAGCAGGTGCGACAGCGCGTACATCAGCACCGCGAAGCCCAGCCCGTTGAAGATCAGCCCCAGGCCGAACTTGCGCGGGATCGACGGCTCGCGGCGGCGCGCCGCCAGCAAACCCCAGACCACGGTGACGAGCGGCGCCAGCAGCAGGATCGCCAACGGGCTCACCGACTGGAACCAGCCCACCGGAAATACCCAACCGCCGAACATCTCGCGGTCGACCAGGTTCGCCGCGAGAAAATTGAACGACGTGCCGAGCTGGAAGTAGAACATCCAGAACAGGATGTTGAAGGCGAAGATCACCAGCATCGCCACCACGCGATCGACCTGCACGCGGCCGTGCTTCAGTGCCTCGACCAGCAGCATCGCCGCCACGCCGGCGAACAGCACGCCCAGCATCCACGACAACCCCGTGGTGACGAACGCCAGCAGCAGGTACACCAGCGGCACCGCCACCACCACGCCCAGCAGCACCCATACCACGCGCATGCGGCTGGCCGCCTCCGGCGCGGGACGGCCCACGCCCTGCAGGCCACGCCGCCCGAACCAGAACCACAGCAGGCTGAGCAGCATGCCGACGCCGGCGGCACCGAACACGACCCGGTAGTTCTGCTGCATCGGCGTGTCGGTGAAATGGCTGGCCAGCCAGCCGGTCAGCAGCGGCGCCAGCAGTGCACCGCCGTTGATGCCCATGTAGAACAGCGTGAAGCCGCGATCGCGACGCGGGTCGTCGCGTCCGTACAGCTGCCCGACCATGGTGGAGATGTTCGGCTTGAACAGGCCGTTGCCGACGATCACCATCGCCAGGCCGGCCAGGAAGATTTCGCGACTGGGCAGCATCACCGCGAACAAGCCCAGCGCCATCACCAACGCACCGATCAAGATCGAACGCTGGTAGCCGATGACCTTGTCCGCCACGTAGCCGCCGAAGATGCTGGAGGCGTAGATCAGCGCGGTATACGCGCCGAAGATGCTGCTGGCCCAGGCCTGGCCGGACGGATCGCCGTTGTAGAAGTGCGCCACGATGTACAGCGCCAGCGCCCAGCTCACGCTGTAGAACGCGAAGCGCTCCCAGAACTCGGTCATGAACAGCATCCACAACGGCCGCGGATGACCGAGCAGTTGCGGGTAATCGGGCGTCGATACGCTGTCGCCGGCGGCGCTGGTCTGGCTCATGCAATCCTCTCGTCGGCATGCGTCAGGCAGCCGCAAGCGCCCAGATGTAACCGGGCGCCGGCACCGCGTCAATGTTTGTGAAGCCGGGAATAGGGAGTAGGGAATGAGGCATAGGCAAAGCGAAACCTCGCCCTGCTCTTCCGATTCCCCATTCCCTACTCCCGGCTCTCAGCGTACCCCGTGCATCAGCTTGTTGATCAGCGGCGCGATCAGGAACAGCAGCACACCGCCGCCGAGCAGGATCCAGAAACCCATGGTGTAGCCGGACAGCGCCGACTCCACGGTCATGCCGGTCTCGCCGCTGACATGGCCGGCGA
>DATJEA010000008.1:0-5567 GCA_035497095.1 Acetobacteraceae bacterium
CTGGAGGCCTCAAGGGAGCACGCCAGGCGGTTCATCGCATCGCTGACCGAAGACGGACGTTATCGACTACTCGTCGAGGCGGTGACCGATTATGCGATCTACATGCTCGATATCACCGGCCGGGTGACGAGTTGGAATGCCGGCGCCGAGCGCTCCAAGGGCTATCAGGTCGCGGAGATCATTGGCCAGCACTTTTCTCGCTTCTACACCGAGGAGGATCGACAAGCGGGCTTGCCACAGCAAGCGCTGCTGACCGCCGCGACCGAGGGCAGATTTGAAGGTGAAGGCTGGCGCGTCCGTAAGGATGGCAGCCGCTTCTGGGCCAATGTGGTGATTGATGCGATCCGTGATACGGAAGGTCACGTCGTCGCGTTTGCTAAGATCACCCGAGACCTCACCGAGCGGCATCTCGTAGAAGATGCCCTCAAGCAGAGCGAGGCGCAGTTTCGCCATCTGGTGCACGGCGTGGTCGACTACGCGATCTTTCTGCTTGAAGCGGATGGCACGGTTGCAAGCTGGAACACCGGGGCGCAACGGATCAAGGGCTATAAGCCCGAGGAGATCGTCGGCCAGCACTTCTCCCGGTTCTACACCGACGAGGATCGGGCGACCGGCCTGCCGGCGAGAGCGCTCGCGACGGCTGCTTCGGAGGGCAAATTCGAGGGCGAAGGCTGGCGCGTCCGCAAGGATGGCAGCCGTTTCTGGGCGAGCGTGGTGATCGATGCGCTGCACGATGATGAGGGAAGGCATATCGGCTTCGCCAAGGTCACGCGCGACATCACCGAGCGGCGGGAGTCCCAGCTCGCCCTGGAAAAGGCGCGCGAGGCCCTGTTTCAATCGCAGAAGATGGAGGCGATGGGCCAACTGACCGGCGGCATAGCGCATGATTTCAATAATCTGCTGGCGGCGGTGCTGGGCAGCCTGGAACTCGCGCGCAGATTGGTTGAGCCCGGCACCAGGCTTGCGCGCCTGCTCGACAACGCCGTGCGCGGGGCGCAACGCGGCGCGTCGCTTACCAAGCGCCTGCTCACCTTCGCGCGCCGCCAGGAACTCAAGCTCGAAGCGATCGATCTGCGTGTCCTCATACGCGGCATGGCCGATCTGCTGGAGCAGTCGCTCGGCCCTTCGATCGAGATTGAGACGCGGCTTTCGCCTGCTCTTCCGCCGATCATGGGGGACACCAACCAGCTGGAACTGGCGGTGCTCAATCTGGCCGTCAATGCGCGCGACGCGATGCCGGACGGGGGACGTCTGGTCATCGCGGCGCGCCTGGCAACCCTTGCCGCGGAGGACAACGCGTTGGCCGCCGGCAGCTATGTTTGCCTGTCGGTTACCGACAATGGCTGTGGCATGGACGAGGCGACGGCCGCCAAGGCGTTGGACCCGTTCTTCACGACAAAGGGGCTGGGAAATGGGACGGGTCTGGGGCTGTCGATGGTGCATGGGCTGGCCGAGCAATCGGGCGGGCGGCTGACGCTGGCGAGTAGGCTGGGGAAGGGAACGACGGCGACGATCTGGCTTCCTGTCGCATCAGCGAAGCCGGTTGCGCCGATGCCTGCGGCAGATGACGCGGCCTCGCCGTTGCCTCGGCGGCTGACGATCCTTGCGGTCGACGATGACTTGTTGTTGCTGACCAACCTGTCGGCCATGCTCGAAGTTCTCGGCCACGAGGTTTTTGAGGCGAGCTCCGGTCGGCAGGCTCTGGAAATTCTGCGGCGGAATTCGGCCATCGACCTGCTGATCACAGACCAGGGCATGCCGCGCATGAGTGGCCTGGAACTGATTGCGGCGGTGAAGTCCGAGCGCCCGGATCTGCCGGTGATCCTGGCAACTGGGTACGCGGAACTACCGCCTGGCAGCCCGAGCTTTCCTCGGCTCGCGAAGCCCTACCTGCTGCATCACCTGACGGCGGCGATCGAAACTGCATCCGTCGTTGGTGCCGGCAAGCAGCGTTGAACGCTGTCCATTGGCTCGCCGTCGATTTGCGCAGAGATTCGCGCGCCCGGGGCCGGCCCGGTCAACCTCGCCGAGAATGCGAAGCTTGTCCGCCGCGGTGAATGTGCGCCGACGCGGATGGTCCACAAGCTCGGGCGACGCCGCCGGTGGCGCTGAAACCAGCGTCGGCCTACGGCCTTCCTCGTTTTCAGCGCCACCGGCGGCAAAGGGCTCTTCGGCTGTCGTGCGCGGCATGGCCATGTCGATGTTTCACCTACGCCCTCAAGGGTAAACTTCCGGGGGGGCGATGTCTCACCGTCATTGGCACAGAGGGGGGCGTCGGCGGACGTTCAGGGTATTTCGGGGGAATAGCGTGGAGAGCCCCAGCGCGAAAGCTCCAGTCAGTCCCGTAACCCATTGAAAGGAATGGTGGGCGCAGTAGGACTCGAACCTACGGCCCGCTGATTAAGAGTCAGCTGCTCTACCAACTGAGCTATGCGCCCGCCCACCGAGCCGCGCGACGTCGATGCCGTGCGGGATCGGGCCGCCCCTATAGCAAGCGTCCCGCATGCTGTGAACCCCCCGCCGCCCGGACCGCACAACTTTTCCCGCTCGCCGATAGACTTGCGCACCCCGCAACCCCGTGCTTCGTTGCGTGCATTCCTCGGGCGAGTCCTGGCCAAGTGGGGGTTTGGTGGCCTACGCATTACAGCAGCTCATCAACGGCGTTACACTCGGGATGATCTATGGCCTGATCGCGGTCGGCTACACCATGGTTTACGGCATCGTCGGCATGATCAATTTCGCCCATGGCGACATCTTCATGGTCGGCGCCTTCCTCTCGCTGATCTCGCTGCTCGGCCTCGCCGGGCTCGGCATCACCTCGGTGCCGCTGGCGCTCGCGCTCACGCTGATCTTCGCCGCCGCGCTCGCCGCCCTGTATGGCTGGGCGGTGGAGCGCATCGCCTATCGCCCGTTGCGCGGCTCCTTCCGCCTCGCCCCGCTGATCAGCGCCATCGGCATGTCGATCGTGCTGGAGAACTTCGTCCAGGTCAGCCAGGGCGCCCGCGTCAAGCCGATGGAGGCGCTGATCCCCGGCGGCATGACGCTGATGCGCGACGGCCATTTCAACGTCCAGCTCTCCTGGATGCAGATCGGCATCGCCATCACCACGCTGGTCGTGCTCGGCGCCTTCACCTGGCTGGTGGCCCGCACCCCGCTCGGCCGCTCGATGCGCGCCTGCGAGCAGGACCTCAAGATGGCCGGCCTGCTCGGCATCGACACCGACCGCACCATCAGCCTCACCTTCGTCATCGGCGCCGCCCTGGCCGCGGTCGCCGGGCTGATGTTCCTGCTCTATTACGGCGTGATCGACTTCTACATCGGCTTCATCGCCGGCGTGAAAGCCTTCACCGCGGCCGTCCTCGGCGGCATCGGCTCGCTGCCCGGCGCGGTGCTCGGCGGGCTGGCGATCGGCCTGATCGAGACCTTCTGGTCGGCCTATTTCAGCGTCGAATACAAGGACGTCGCGGCGTTCTCCATCCTCATCGTGGTGCTGATCTTCATGCCCAGCGGCCTGCTCGGCCGTTCCGACGTCGAGAAGGTCTGATGCGCCGGGCGCTGCGCGACGCCGGCCTCTCCGCCCTGGTGGCACTCGGCCTGTTCGGGGTGATGATCGGGATCAAGACCGATGCCGGCCCCACCTCGCTGGTGCTCACCTGGCGGCCCTGGGCGGTGGTGATCGCGGTCGCCGTGGTGTTCGTCGGCCGGCTGGCGATGCTCGGCTGGCTGGCCGCGCGCCCGCGCGGCACCCCCACGCCGCAGCGGCTGGCAACGCTGCTCTCCCGCGCCAGCCCGTATCTCACGCCGGTGCTGCTGGTCGTCGCCATCACCCTGCCATTCTACGCCGGGCGCTACTGGCTCGACCTCGGCGTGCTGGTGCTTACCTATGTGATGCTCGGCTGGGGGCTCAACATCGTGGTCGGCCTGGCCGGCCTGCTGGACCTCGGCTACGTCGCGTTCTACGCGGTCGGCGCCTATTCCTTCGCGCTGCTGTCGCTGCATTTCGGGCTGGGCTTCTGGACCTGCCTGCCGCTGGCCGGACTGTTCGCCGCCCTCTGGGGCATCCTGCTCGGCTTTCCGGTGCTGCGGCTGCGCGGCGACTACCTGGCGATCGTCACCCTCGCGTTCGGCGAGATCATCCGCGTGGTGATCCTCAACTGGGTGTCGCTGACCGGCGGGCCGAACGGCATGTCCAGCATCCCGCGGCCGACGCTGTTCGGGCTGAAGTTCACCTCCGGCGGCGGCCCCGGCAGCTTCGCCGAGTTCTTCGGGGTGGAGCCGAGCATCACCCAGCGGGTGATCTTCCTGTATTTCGTCATCCTCGGCCTCGCATTGCTGACCAACTGGGTCTCGCTGCGCCTGCGCCGCCTGCCGCTCGGCCGGGCGTGGGAGGCACTGCGCGAGGACGAGATCGCCTGCCGCAGCCTCGGCATCAACGTCACCGTCACCAAGCTGACCGCGTTCGCCATCGGCGCCACGTTCGGCGGTCTGGCCGGCGCGTTCTTCGCGACAAGGCAGGCCTTCATCAGCCCGGAGAGCTTCACCTTCATCGAGAGCGCCGTGGTGCTGGCGATCGTCGTGCTCGGCGGCCTCGGCAGCCAGCTCGGCACCGCGCTGGCCGCCATCATCATGATCGG
Source organism: Acetobacteraceae bacterium (assembly GCA_035497095.1). GTDB lineage: Bacteria > Pseudomonadota > Alphaproteobacteria > Acetobacterales > Acetobacteraceae > 70-18. Next base: position 4,635 of record DATJEA010000008.1, read on the forward strand.
CGGCGGCGAGATGTTCCGCGACTTCCAGGAATACCGCATGCTGGTGTTCGGCATCGCGCTGGTGGTGATGATGGTGCTGCGGCCGCGCGGCCTGGTCTCCGGCCGCACGCCGTCGGTGGCGCTCGGCAAGGCCGACAAGATCAGCGGCAACATGGTTTCCGAGGGCCGCGCCTGATGCCGGCGCCGCTGCTCACGGTGACCGACCTCACCATGCGGTTCGGCGGCCTCACCGCCGTCGCCGCCTTGTCGTTCGAGGCGCGGGCCGGCGAGATCACCGCCGTCATCGGCCCCAACGGCGCCGGCAAGACCACGGTGTTCAACTGCATCACCGGCTTCTACCGGCCAACCTCCGGCAGCCTGGCGCTGCACAGCCACGGCGGCTTCGCGCTGGAGCGGATGCCGGGCCACCGGATCGCCCGGCGCGCCCGTGTCGCGCGCACCTTCCAGAACATCCGCCTGTTCGCCGGCATGACGGTGCTGGAGAACCTGATGGTCGCCCAGCACAACACGCTGATGCCGAACGTCGCGCGCGGCCTGCTGGCGGTGTTCGGCCTCGGCGGCCACGCGGCGCTGGAGCGCGCGGCGATCGCCAAGGCGCGCCACTGGCTCGACGCCATCGGCCTCACCGCCCGCGCCGACGACCCGGCCGGCGCCCTGCCGTACGGCGCGCAACGCCGGCTGGAGATCGCCCGCGCGATGTGCACCGACCCGGTGCTGCTGTGTCTCGACGAGCCGGCCGCCGGCCTCAACCCGCGCGAGAGCGAGGAGCTTGCCGCCCTGCTGCACCGGATCCGCGAGGGCATCGCCGGCGGCCCCGGCTGCTCCATCCTGCTGATCGAGCACGACATGGGGGTGGTGATGCGCATCTCCGACCACATCGTGGTGCTCGACCACGGCAAGAAGATCAGCGACGGCGCACCCGAGCAGGTGCGC
>DATJEA010000009.1:0-5026 GCA_035497095.1 Acetobacteraceae bacterium
GCTGGATGTGCGCGACCCGGCCATTGCCGGGCTGTTTCCGCGCGGCGGCCGGGTGTTTCTGTTGGGGCGTGACAAGCTGTTCAGTTTCCCGCTGGCGGCGCGGCGAAACGCTGCACAAAACCCGGTCTTGCCCCATATATAGGGTATCCGCAGCCGGCCCACGTGCGTGAACGTGTCGCCCAGGGAGACCTCGCGCCACGATGACCGCCCCTCAACCTCCCCGACCCAAGGTCATTTTGTGGTTCCGCCGTGAGTTGCGGCTGGCGGACAATGCCGCGCTGCTGGCGGCGGTGGCCAGCGGCCATCAGGTGCTGCCGGTATTCGTGCTGGACGAGGCTTCCGCCGGGCCCTGGGCGCCGGGCGGCGCGTCGCGCTGGTGGCTGCATCATAGTCTGGCGGCGCTGGCCGAGGCTCTGGCGGCGCGCGGGGCGCCGCTGCTGCTGCGGCGGGGCCGCTACGAGCAGGTGCTCCCGGCGCTGCTGGCGGAGACCGGCGCGGCGGCGGTGCATGCCGGGCTGCCGACCGAGCCCTGGGCCAGGGCGGCGCTGCGCGAGGTGCATCATCGGCTGGGCGGCAGGCTGCATACCCATCTGACAGCATTGGCGTTTTCTCCCCGCGAGATCAGCACCCAGGCCGGCACGCCGTATGGCGTCTACACCCCGTTCGCCCGCGCCTGCCGGGCTCGAATGGCGACACTTGGCCCGCCGCAGCCGGCACCGGAGCGGATCGACGGCGCGGCCCTGCCGCCGGGGGATCGGCTGGAGGATTGGGGATTGCTGCCAACGGCGCCTGATTGGGCCGGCGGGCTGCGGGATGGCTGGACGCCGGGCGAGGCCGGGGCGACGGCGCGGCTGGCCCGGTTCCGGGCCGGGGCGCTGGCTGACTATGCCGAACGGCGCGACCTGCCAGGCGTGGATGGCACCTCGATGCTGTCGCCGCATCTGGCCTGGGGCGAGATTTCGCCGCGGCAGGTCATGCATACGGCTGGAAATGCTGCGAAATTCATCGGCGAGGTGCTGTGGCGGGAGTTCGCGGCGCATCTGCTGTGGCACCATCCCAGCCTGCCGGAGGCGCCGTTGCGAGCCGGTTTCGCGGCGATGCGGTGGCGTGAGGATGCCGCCGGGCTGCGCGCCTGGCAGCGTGGGCAGACCGGAATCCCGCTGGTCGATGCCGGGATGCGCCAGCTTTGGACCACCGGCTGGATGCATAACCGGGTGCGGATGATCGCCGCCAGCTTCCTGGTCAAGCATCTGTTGCTGCCGTGGCAGGCCGGTGAGGCCTGGTTCTGGGATACCCTGGTGGATGCCGACCTGGCGCAGAACAGCGCCTCCTGGCAGTGGGTTGCCGGCTGCGGGGCGGATGCGGCGCCGTATTTCCGGGTGTTCAATCCGGTGTTGCAAGGCCGCAAATTCGATGCCGGCGGCGGCTATGTGCGCCGCTGGGTGCCGGAACTGGCCCTGTTGCCGGACCGCTTCGTGCATGCGCCGTGGGAGGCGCCGGAGGGCGTGCTGGCGGCGGCCAGGGTGCGGCTGGGGCGCGATTATCCGCGGCCGATGATCGAACTCGGCGCCGGGCGGGCGCGGGCGTTGGCGGCGTTTGCCGGATTGGCGGTGGCGGATGCCTGATCTTGCCGCCCTTTCCGTGCCGGCCGCCGCGATCCCCGCCGGGCGCGGGGTGCGAGTGATCGGCGATGTGCATGGCGACGCGCACGCCTTCGCGTTCGCCGCCGAGACCGACCTGTTCGTGGTGCAACTGGGCGACCTGACCGATTATGGGCCGGACAGCGCCGAGGCGCTGCGCATCGCGTTCCGGTTGCAGGATGAGGGGCGCGGGCTCTTCCTGCTCGGCAATCACGACCTGAAGCTGCTGCGGGCGTTGCGCGGCAACAAGGTGCGGGTGGGGCCGGAACTGGCGGAAACTCTGGCGCAGCTGGATGACGGGCTGCGCGCCGAGGTGCTGGTGCGGCTGGCCGAGGCGCCGGCCTGGCTGCGCTGGGGCGACATCATGTTCGTGCATGGCGGCTTTCATACCGAGATGGTCGGCAATCAGCCTGAGGCGGTGCCGGAGGGCCGGGTGCATGGCGTGCTGTCGCGCGCGCTGTATGGCGAGCCGACCGGGCGGGTGCAGGCCGACGGCTATCCGGAGCGCAGCCTGCGCTGGGTGGATCGGATTCCGGCCGGACTTACGGTGTATTGCGGCCATGACCGGCGCAGCAGCGACGGGCGGCCCTATGTGCGGCGCGGCACTCATGGCGGGGTGGCGGTGTTTCTCGACACCGGCGCCGGCAAGGGCGGGCATCTTTCCTGGATCGATCTGCCGCCGGCGTAGCGTGGCGGGCGAGGGCGTGGCTGCCGGTCCGCCAGTTGGTTAGTCCTGGTCCTCAATCAGAGCGTGTCGCATCACGCGGCTTTCAGCGGCCAGTGCTGCGTTGGCGCCGGGTCGCGAGGCCCACGTGGTTGCGCCGCCACCCCGCCGCCGGCCGGGCTGTGCTCGGCGAATTTGCACACCGCATCCAGCCGGGTGCTGACCCCGAGCTTGCGGAAAATATTGGACACATGCGTCTTCACGGTTGGCACGGCCAGACCCAGCAGGCGGGCGATCATCTTGTTCTGCAGCCCCTGCGACAGCAGCTGCATGACGCTGCTCTCACGCTCGCTCAGCTCCGGCAGAGTGCTGCGCGACGGCGTAAGCTCCGCGTCCATCGCCACAACAGCCACGGCTTCCGACATCGTTGCCCCATTGGCGAACAGCGATACCAGCGCCAGCACGTCCGCGGTGCCGTGGATCGTCACCACCGTGGCGCGCGGCAGACGCATATGGATAAGACGCAGGATGCGGTTCGACTCTTCGGTAAGCATCTCATGGCAAGCACAAATCAGCACAGATTCCAGACGCGGGGCAGCAGCGATCGCATCTTCCGCCGCCTGGAAAACTGACACGCCGACATGCGGGAACATGATATTGATCTGATCAAGGCAATATTGGTCGACGTGTTCCTGACTTTCCAGAAGGAGGATTCGCATCGCGTTATCCTTGTTCCATTTCTCGATTCAGGTATTTAACATAATTGTTTACCAATGTAGAGCAGTGAATCATGACGTCACGTCCATGTTTACCGGGGTGGTCGATTTTCGCGCAGCCACACAGGGCTGTGATCGGCGCAGCAGCGCCCGGCGGCGCGGGTACGCGGCGGGGAATAATGGCGGGCGGGCGGGGTTATTTTTCGGCGCCGGCACCGGCAAAGCCGGGGCATCTTTGCTGGATTGATCTGCCGCCGTCGGCGTAGCATCGCGCCGGGCGACGGGGGTACGGCATGGCGACGATCCGCTGCGGGATGCATGGCCTGGCCGGGATACGGTGGCTCGCGCGCCTCGCACTGGCCGTGCTGCTGGTGCCGGCGCTGCTGTCGGTGGCCGCGGCGCGGATGAAGCCGCCCTGTACGGACTGCGTGTTGCAGGGCAAGAAGCACCCGTACGGCACGTTTCATGTCGCCCTGCCGCCGGGGTGGAACGGGCACAGCCCGATGAAATTGCTGATCTTCCTGCATGGCTACGGCGCCAACGGGCAGGACATGGTGGCCGACGCGGACGTGGGTGGGGTGGCGGCGAAGCTCGGCTTCATGCTGGTGGCGCCGGACGGGCGTGGCACCTCCTGGGCCGGTACCGGCATGCCGGGCGCGGCGGCGCCGGATGGCGGGCGCGATGATGTGGCCTTTCTGCATGCGGTGCTGCGCGATGTGGAGAAGCGCTGGCCGATCGACCGTTCGATGGTGGTGCTGGGCGGGTTCTCCATCGGCGGCTCGATGACCTGGCAGATCGCCTGCCACGCGCCGCGCGGGTTCACCGCGTTTCTGCCGATGTCGGGCGGGTTCTGGCTGCCGATGCCGGCGCATTGCGTGGCGCCGGTGGCGCTGCGGCATCTGCATGGCAGCGACGACAAGGTGGTACCGCTGGCCGGGCGGGTGATGCTGCGGCGGTTTCATATGGGCGATATCGACCAAGGCCTGGGTATTTTTCGCGCCACCGACCGCTGCACCGCGCCGGCGCGGGCGTTCTCCGATCCAGGCCACGAGCACTGCACCGAATGGGCCGGTTGTGCTGCGGGGGGCGCGGTCGAGGTGTGTCTGCATCCTGGCGGGCATGAGATGCGGGGCGACTGGATGACCGCCGGGCTGCACTGGGCGCTGGCTCATCCGGGGCGGGACAAGTAGCGCGGAGCGTGCCAAGATCGGGCCGGGAATAGCCAACCGGGGAGAGCCGTCATCGCCGTGCGCCAGCTTCTTTTGATGCGTCATGCGAAATCCTCGTGGGACGATCCGCAACTCTCCGACCATGACCGGCCGCTGAACGCGCGCGGGCGGGCGGGTGCGGCGGCGATGCGCAGCAGCATGGCGGCGCTGGGGCTGGCGCCGGACATCGTGCTGGTCTCGCCCTCGCGCCGCACGTTGCAGACGCTGGAGTTGCTGGAGCCGTGGGACGACACGCCGTTGGTGGAGGTGATCGAGGCGCTGTATCTGGCCACCCGCACGCAGTTGCTGCATGCATTGCATGGTGTCGCAGAGACGGCGCGCAGCGTGCTGATATTGGGGCATAATCCTGGACTGCATGAGTTGGCGCTGCATCTGGTAGGGCCGCGCGAGATGAGCCTCGCCAATGAGCAGACCAGGCGCTTGCAGGCCGGCTACCCGACCGGCGCGCTGGCGGAATTCGCGATACCCGGCGCATGGCAGGCGCTGGATGAGGGCGGCGGCAGGCTGATCCGCATGATCTCGCCGCGCGAGCTGACCGAGTAGCGCCGGCCTGCCACGCGCCCACGAACAAAAAGCTTTTTTGCTTCTTTTTGTTCACAAAAAGAAGGACTTGCTTGGACCTTGACCTCACCCTGGAACTGGACTCGCCGGCCGGCGCGCTGCGTCTGATCGCGGCCGCGCGGCCGAGCCTCACGCGGGTGCTGTTCACTTGGCACGACAGCCCGGACGGCAGTCTGGCCGCCCAGGGCCTCGTCATGCAGGAACGGCGGCAGGGGC
>DATJEA010000010.1:0-2510 GCA_035497095.1 Acetobacteraceae bacterium
TTTTTGGTTCTTTTTTTTAAGAAAGACCCGCTCCCTTGCTTCCTAAATACAGCTCCACGACGCGACTATCCGCCGCCAGAGCAGCAGCATCCCCCTGCAACGTGATCTGCCCGGTCTCCAGCACATACCCTCGATCGGCCACCCGCAGCGCCGCGCGGGCGTTCTGTTCGATCAGCAGGATCGCCACACCGGTGCCGCGCAGTGCGGTGATGGCGCGGAAGATGTCGCGCACCACCAGCGGCGCCAGGCCCAGGCTGGGTTCGTCGAGCATCAGCAGCCTCGGCCGGGCCATCAGCGCGCGGCCCATCGCCAGCATCTGCCGTTCGCCACCCGAGAGCGTGCCGGCCTGCTGAAGCTGGCGTTCGCGCAGGCGGGGGAACAGGGCGAATACCGTTTCCATCTGCCGCGCCATCGCCGCCCGGCCCTCGGCGCGATGGCGGAAGCCGCCGAGGCGCAGATTATCCAGCACGCTCATGCTGGCGAACAACTCGCGCTGTTCCGGCACCAGCGACATGCCGGCCTGCACCCGCGCCTCCACGCTTTCGCCGGCCAGCGCCGTGCCGTTGAAGCGGATCGTGCCGCGCGACGGCAGCACGCCCATGATGGCGCCGAGCAGCGTGGTCTTGCCGGCGCCGTTGGGGCCGATCACCGTGGCGATGCTGCCGGCCTCCACCGCCAGCGTCAGATCGGTGATCGCCGGAATTCCACCATAGGCGACGTTGAGGCCAGCGACTTCCAGCACCAGGCTCATTCGGCCGCGCCCAGATAGGCTTCGATCACCGCCGGGTCGCGGCGCACCGCATCGGGCGGGCCGTCGGCGAGTTTGGTGCCGAAATCCATCACCACCAGGCGGTCGGCCAGCGTCATGACGAAGTCCATGTCGTGCTCCACCAGCAGGATGGCGACTCCCTCGGTGCGCAATTGTCGCAATAAATCAGCGAGTTGCCGCTTTTCCTGATGCCGCAGCCCGGCGGCCGGTTCGTCGAGCAACAACAGCACCGGATCGAGGCACAATGCGCGGGCGATCTCCACGATGCGCTGCTGGCCGAGCGCCAGGCTGTCCACCGGCCGGCCGGCGGCGTCGCCCAGGCCGACGCGGTTGAGCTGGTGGGCGGCTTCGGCGAACAGGCGGGCTTCGTCGGCGCGGTCGGTGCGCAGCAGGGCGGAGAGCGCGCCGGCGTGGCCGCGCAGATGCGCGCCGATGGCGGTGTTTTCGATCACCGACATGCCGGAGACCAGCTTAACATGCTGGAAAGTCCGGGCGATTCCGTACCCGGCGATGGCGCGGGAGGGCAGGTTGGTGAGCGGGTGGCCGAGGAAATGCACTGCGCCGGCGGTGGGCCGGTCGACGCCGGTGAGCAGGTTGAAGGTGGTGCTTTTGCCGGCGCCGTTGGGGCCGATCAGGCCGACGATCTCGCCGGCCGCCATGCTGAAATCCAATCCGCCGACCGCGACCAGGCCGCCGAAACTGCGGCGCAAGCCGGTGACGTGCAGGATCGGGGTGCCGATTGGCGGCAAAATTCGGCGCGGCAGGGGGGAAGAAGTGGCCTGGATCGGCGCAAAAACGCGTCGTTTTCGGTAAAAACCGGTGAGGCGCGGCCAGAGTCCCTGGGGGGAAAGCTGCAACACCAGCACCAGCGCGATGCCGAATACGACTATCTCATAACTACCTTGGTGGCCGAGCAGCCGGGGCAGCCAATCCTGCAACACATCATTGAACACCACCACCAGGGCGGCGCCCAGAATTGCGCCGCCGATCTGCGCCGCGCCGCCGACCACCACCATCAGCAGATACTCGATGCCGGCGTTGATGCCGAACGGGGTGGGGTTCACGCTGCGTTGCAGATGCGCATAGAGCCAGCCGGCCAGCCCGGCCAGCATCGCGGCGTAGACGAACGCCAGCATGCGGACGCGCAACGTGTTGACGCCGAAACCGGCAGCCGCCAGCGCACCGCCGCGCAACGCACGGATGGCGCGGCCGGTGCGGCTGTCGAGCAGGTTGCGGGTGGCGAGCACCGCGAGCGCCACGGCCAGCCAGATGACGGTGAACGACCAGCGGGAGTCGATCAGGGGGTGGCCGGCGACGGTGAGCGGCGGGATGCCGGAGATGCCGTCGTTGCGGCCGAAGAAATCCAGGTTGGCGAAGGTGTAGTACAGCGCCACGCTCCAGGCGATGGTGCCCAGCGCGAGGTAGTGGCCGGACAGGCGCAGCGTGATGGCGCCGATCGGCAAGGCGACCAGACCGCTGATCGCCAACGCCGCCGGCAGGCCGAGCCAGGGGGAGAGGCCGTAGCGGGCGGAGAGGATGGCGGTGGCGTAGGCGCCGAAGCCGACGAAGCTGGCCTGGCCGAACGAGGTCATGCCACCGATCCCGGTCAGCACCACCAGGCCGATGGCGACGATGGCGGAGACACCGATGTAGTCCGCCAGCGTACCCAATAGGGCGGCAGGCCGGGCAGCCAGGGCAGCAGGGCGCAGGCGGCGATGGCGAGGAGAAAGCGGATCATTCC
>DATJEA010000011.1:0-3290 GCA_035497095.1 Acetobacteraceae bacterium
CATCGAGCCGATCATCAGCGCGGTGGACAGCGTCAGCCAGAACGGGCCGAGCACCGAGCCGCGATAGCGCAGCCGTATATCCAGCCAGGCCAGCGTGATGCAGAGCCGCCACAGCCGCATCGCGGTCATGATGTCGCGCACCGCCAGCGAGCGGCGATAGGCCGATGAATGGTCGGCGTCGAATTCCAGCGGCGGGAACTCCAGCGGGGGCGCGTTTTCCACGCGGTCTTGCAGGGCGGCCGTCATCGCGTCGCGTTATCCCATCCTTTGGTTGGCAGCAACCTTCACGCCATCACGGCGCCGAGTCGGGTCAGCGGGCGGCCCGCGCCACCCGCACGGCGGCAATCCGTGTGCGTTGGCCCGCGACCAACGCCACGCGGTCGCCAACCCGAAGGTCGCCGGCGTCGTTTTGCAGCACCGAAACCGGCTGGCCGTCATCGGCGCGGACGATGATCTCCACGTCGCCATCCGCCGCGGTGGGCGGCAGGCCGAGCGCCGCCAATACACTGCGGCGGGCCGGCGTGTCCAACGGCGCCGGCCGCACCGCGACAATGACACCGCCAACCGGCGCCGCAGCCCGGGTCAACGGGGACGGCGTGACGGCGGTCGGGACCGTGGCGGCCGGCGCGGCACACCCGGCCAGCGCGAGCAGCGCGGCCAGCAGGCACGGCGCCGGCAGGCGGCGGTTCGGTCGAGACATCGGCCAGGCTCTCCTCGCACATCATCCGGGCACATCATCTGGGCGCATCATCTGGGGGCATCCGCATCGGCGCGCCCAACATCTAGCATATCGCCCGCACTGCGCCAGAATCCGCCGCAAAAGGCAATGGAGGCGCCGTAATGTTGCCTTGAACTTTGCTTTACGTTAAGGGGTTAGGCGTCGATGCTAATTTGTGCCTTGAGCCTCGCCCGATACTTCCTATAAAGCCTCGATCCAGGTTACCGCCGGCAGCCGCCGCGTTGTTCCAACCGCCCAACCTGCGGCCCGCGCCCGTCGCGGTGTTGCACTCCGACGGAGGCCTTCCCGGCATGATCCTCCCTTCCGCCCCCCTGGCCGCCTGTCCGACGCCGGCCAGCTCGCTGGTTCCGCCCAATCGGCGCCGCTCCGCCATGCGATCGGCCGCCATGCTGCGCGGGCTGGCCTGCTTCGCGGCGCTGGCGTTGCTGGCGGCCTGTTCCAGCGGCGGCGGCGGCAATGCCAGGCAGGAGGCGGCCAACTACGCCGCGCATGCCCGTGGCAACTACACCCCGCCGGGACCGCCCAGCGACCCGTGGGGGCCGTATATCACCGAGGCGGCGCAGCGGTTCGACGTGCCGGAACTCTGGGTGCGCCAGGTGATCCGCGCCGAATCCAGCGGCCAGCAATACCAGAACGGCCAGCTTACCACCTCGCCGGTCGGCGCGATGGGGCTGATGCAACTGATGCCGGGCACCTATAACGACATGAAGGCGCAGTATTCGCTCGGCGACGACCCGTACGACCCGCACAACAACATCCTCGCCGGCACCGCCTATCTGCGCCAGATGTACGACCTTTACGGTTCCCCCGGCTTCCTCGCCGCCTATAATGCCGGGCCGCGCCGGCTGGAGGACTACCTGCTGCGCAATCGCGGCCTGCCGGACGAGACGCGCCGCTACGTCGCCAAGATCGCGCCGAATATCGACAGCGTGCGCCCGCGCAGTGTCTCGGAGGCGTCGCAACTGGCGATGTATCAGTTGCCCGACAATATTCCCGCCGGCCCGCGCTATCCGCGTGGTCAGCGCCGCCCGTCGCCGGTCATGCTGGCGGAACGTTCGCCGAGCCCGGCCTATCTGCGCGCGCCGGTGCGCACCGCCGCCTTGCCGCCGCCGCCGCCCCGCCCGCAGCCGGTGGTGGTGGCCTCCGTGGTCGCACCGCAGCGCCCGCGTGGCGGCTTCCACCTGATCTCGCCGGCGGTGGCCGATACCATGCCGGCGCGGCGCGGTGGCCCGTCCACCGGCGACTGGGCAATCCAGGTCGGCGCCTTCGCCAATGCCGACCAGGCGCGCTCGGCAACCAGCACGGCCCTGCACCGGGCCCATGCACCGCTGGCCGCCGCACGGCAGACGATCGGCACGGTCCGCCAGGCGCACGCCACATTGTATCGCGCCCGGCTGACCGGACTGTCGCGTGACGCCGCGCATGACGCCTGCCGGCTGATCGTCTCGGCGCATGGCGCCTGCATCGTGCTCTCGCCGGAGGCGCAGTCCTGAAGCAAGGTCTTCTTTTTGTGAACAAAAAGAAGCAAAAAAACTTTTCATCCATTGGAGTGTGCAAAGCCCCCGCGACTCCAATGCGGCAAGGCGAATGAAAGTTTTTTGGTTCTTTTTTACAAAAAAGAACCCCTTCCTTGCTGCCCCTCCAACCCGGCGGCATGATCGTGCGATGACCGAATCCGGGAGCACCGAGCGATGACTGATGCTGGCCAGCGTTTCGCCAGCCTGTCCGGCATGTTTGCGCCGCGTTCGGTTGCCGTGCTCGGCGCGTCGGCCGACCCGTTGCGGATCGGCGGCCGGCCGATCGCCTATATGCTACAGCAGAACTTCGCCGGCCCGATCTATCCGGTGAACCCAAAGCGCGACGAGGTGCAGGGCCTGCGGGCCTATGCCAGCGTCGCGGCACTGCCAGAGGTGCCGGAATGCGCCGTAGTGGCGGTCGCCGCCGGCATCGCGGTGCAGGCGGTGCAGGATCTCGCCGATGCCGGGGTGAAGAGCACCATCGTGCTGTCGGCCGGATTCGCCGAGGTGGATGCCGCCGGCGCCGCCGAGCAGGCCCGCATGGTGGCGATCGCCCGCCGGACCGGGATGCGGCTGCTGGGGCCGAACTGCCTCGGGCTGTTCAATGCGCGGATCGGATTCTACCCGACATTTTCCGCCGCCTTCCAGACCGGCTGGCCGCTGCCCGGTCGGATCGGTGTGGCCAGCCAGTCCGGCGCCTATGGCACGCATCTGTTCGCCGCGATGCGCAATCGCCGCATCGGCACGCAGATGGTGGTGACCACCGGCAACGAGTCCGACGTGACCATCGGCGACGTGATCGGCTGGATGGTGGAAGACCCCGAGACCGACGTGATCGCCTGCTACGCCGAAGGCATCCGCGAGTCGGGCAGCCTGACCACCGCACTGGCGGCCGCGCGCGCGGCGCATAAGCCGGTGGTGATGATGAAGGTCGGGCGCTCGCCGCTGGGCACCGCCGCGGCGCAGTCGCACACCGCCTCGATCGCCGGCGACGACGCGGTGACCGAAGCGGTGATGGCCGAATTCGGCGTGGT
>DATJEA010000012.1:0-2242 GCA_035497095.1 Acetobacteraceae bacterium
CGGCGAGCGCGGCGCGCCCGCGCGGGCTGGCGTGCCTGGTGCTGGTGTCGAGCAGTTCGGTGAGGGCGGCGAGGCGGGTTTGCGGCGTGTCGGGCGGCGGCGTGTGCGGCAGGGTGAGCGGGCTGCCGGCCAGCGGCGCCAGGTCGGCGGCGCGGCGCAGTTCCACCCGGCGGGCCGCCTCGGCGCTGATCGGGCGCGGGATCTGCACCATGAAGCCGAGGCGGGGGTTAGCCGGGAAGCGCTCGGCGAGATCGCCGCGCGGCCGGTCGGCGACGAAGCTGCCGAGCGGCTCGCCATCGAGCAGCAGTTCCAGCACCACCGGGGTTTCCGGCGCGCCCTCGTTGCGCGCCCAGCCGGCGATGCGGGTCGGGTCGAGCAGCCGGCACTGGCCCTGCAACGCGCCGAGCGCCAGGATCGCGGCGGCGGGGTCGGGCGGCGGGGAGTCCGGCATGCTGGCGGGTCCGTGAGGCGGGGCGAGGAAAATACCGGCGGCGGGGCGGCGGGGCAAGGAAGCAAGGCAAGGCAGGTTCGCCACAGAGGCACAGCGACACGGAGACAGCGACACGGAGAAGGTCGGAAAGCGAAGCGGACCCAATGGTGCTCGGTTCTGCGTGCCTCTGTGTCTCCGTGGTGAATCTGCTTGCTGCCCGGCCCCGCCCGCCTCAGCCGCGCAGCCCGGCCGCGATCAGCGCGATGCCCTGGGCGTGCCAGCGTTGCACCGCCTTGTGGTCGGCGCCGAGCAGCAGGCCGAGGCGGCGCCAGGCGAACAGGTGCCGCCCGGTGGCCGGGCTGACCAGGCTGCGGGCGCCTACGATGCGGCGCAGCACGTAGCGGTCGGCCGGGATCAGCGCGATCCAGCCCATCGCCTCGTCCATGCGGGTGATCGCGGCGGCCGGCGGCACCGGCGGGCGCAGCCGCGTCTGCCCCGCTCCGCTGTCGCGCCCGCCGTGGTCGCGGCTGCTGTCCCAGCCGTAATTCTCCAGCGCGCTGCGCACCACGTCGAGCCGGCTGGTGCGCAGCCGGGTGGAGTAGCCGCCCGAGGGCAGCGCCAGCATGGTGCGGCCGGCTTCCTCCAGCCGGCGGATCACCGTTTCGCTGTCGATCGGAGCGCGCCGCGTTGCGCCGACCTGTGCGCCGACCTGTGCGCCATTGGGCGCGCCATTAGGCGCGCTGCCCGACGCCGCCCTGCGCCCCGAACGCACGCCCACGCGCCCGATATCACCGCCATGACCCTCCGGTGAAACCGGAGGGCATGGCGCGGTCGGCGCAGCGCCGCCGGAGCCGGCAACCGGGCCGCGCCACGGGCGCGCCGGCAGCGCGCCATTCGGGGTGTCGTCATTCATGATCTGTTCCTTGTTCGCGATGAGTTTCGCCGGCCGGTGTCACGACCGTCGGGCGTCTGGCGTCGTCCACCCGCACCCCCATGCGCAGCTTGCGCTGCGTCGGGTGGCGGTATTCCTCCTCGACCAGCAGCCCGCTGCGCAGCCAGGCGGCGATCACCCGGGTGGCGTCGGCCTCGTCGAGGCCGAAGCCGCGCACCAGCACGCTGCCGGCCCAGCGCTCGGTGGCGCGGCCGGTGCGGTGCGCCGAGAACGCCGCGCCGTCGCCGATGCCGGCGGCGATCTTGTCGAGCGCCCGGTTGCATTCGACCGGGCTCAACTGGCGGAACGGGCTGGGCGGCTTCCAGGCGGCGATCGCCGCCACGCTGTCGCCGTGCGGATACAGCGGGGTGTGGTTGCCGAGCGCCACGCTCTCCAGCCGGAACCACTGCGCGGCGTCGGCGCGCGGCGCCATGTTGGCCTTGGCGTCGTCCAGCCGCACATGCCGCCAGCGCTCGCGCTCCGGCACCGAGAGGTGGCGCGCCTCCTCGGCGGTCATCGGCGTCAGCAGGGCGGCCGAGCGGGCGGCGTCGGTCAGCGCCTTGGCGCCGCGCATGGCGTCGACGTCACTGGTTGCCCCCTTGCGGACGTGATGCACCAGCAGCACCGCGGCGCCGGTGGCCTCGGCGATCTCGGCCCAGGCGGTGGCGGCGGCGTCGATCTGGGCGTTGGCGTTCTCGTCGAGCTGGTGCGATTTGACGAACGGATCGACCACGATCAGGCCGATGCCGGCGGCCAGCGCCGCGCCCACCACCGCCTGCTGGTCGGGGTGGACGATGCCGGTCTCGTCCAGCTCGGCCATGCGCAGCCGGCGGGTGCGGCCGGAGGAGAGGTAGAACCGCCCGGCGATCGCGGCGCGCGGC
>DATJEA010000013.1:0-3569 GCA_035497095.1 Acetobacteraceae bacterium
TTTTTGGTTCTTTTTTTCAAAAAAGAACCGCTTCCTTGCTTGAAGGACCCCAATGACCGCCGCCGCCCGCAGCCGCCGCAACACCATCGCCGACGCTGTGCATCGCGCCGCCGCGCAGTTCGGCGACCGCCCGGCGCTCGGTTTCGCGGATCGAAGCTGGAGTTTCCGCGAACTGGACGCGGCGGCCGGCCGCATCGGGCGGCATCTGCGCGGTCTGGGCCTGGTGGCCGGCGACCGGGTGGCCGGCTATGGCCGCAACTCGGACGCCTATTTCCTGCTCTGGCTGGCCTGCACCCGCGCCGGCCTGGTGCATGTGCCGGTGAATTTCGCGCTCACCGGCGACGAACTCACCTACATCATCACCCAGTCCGGCGCCGCCGCCATGGTCAGCGATGCGGCGCTGGAAGCCAACCTCGCCCCGGTGCGGGCGCTTGGCACCGTCCGGCATTTCCTCGATTTCGCGGCGCTGCCGGCGCTGGGCCGCGATACGGCTGTTGCGGATGACCTGGAGGCCGAGTTCGCCGACACCGACCTCGCGCAACTGCTCTACACCTCCGGCACCACTGCACTGCCGAAGGGTGCGGCGATGAGCCACGCGGCGCTGCTGGCGGAATACACCTCCTGCATCATCGCGCTGGAGCTGACCGCGGCGGACCGCAGCATCGCCGCCCTGCCGCTCTACCACTCGGCGCAGATGCACTGCTTCCTGATGCCCTCGCTGCTGGTCGGCGGCTACTCGCTGCTGCTGCCGGCGCCGGCCGCTGATGTGGTGCTGGAACTGATCGAGCGCCACCGCATGACCACCTTCTTCGCCCCGCCGACGGTCTGGATCAGCCTGCTGCGCCATCCGGATTTCGACCGCCGCGACCTCTCCTCGCTCGGCGCGGTGTATTACGGCGCCTCCATCATGCCGGTGCCGGTGCTGCAGGAACTGCGCCGCCGCCTGCCCGGCGCGCGCCCATTCAACTGCTACGGCCAGTCCGAAATCGGGCCGCTGGCCACGGTGCTGAAGCCCGAGGACCACGATGCCCGCCCCGGCTCGGTCGGCCGCGCGATTTTCAACGTGCAGACCCGCGTGGTCGACGCCGAGATGCGCGATGCCGGGCCGGGCGTGCAGGGCGAGGTGGTGCACCGCTCGCCGCAACTGCTGGACGGCTACTGGGACAAGCCGGACGCCACCACCGAGGCGTTCGCCGGCGGCTGGTTCCACTCCGGCGATGTCGGCTATCTCGACGCTGACGGCTTCCTCTACATCGTCGACCGCATCAAGGACGTGATCAACACCGGCGGCGTGCTGGTCGCCTCGCGCGACGTGGAAGAGGCGCTGTTCACCCACCCCGCGGTCTCGGAAGTGGCGGTGATCGCGCTGCCCGACCCGAAATGGATCGAGGCGATCACCGCCGTGGTGGTGCTGCGGCCCGGCGCCACCGCCACCGAGGAGGAGTTGATCGGTCACGCCCGCCAGCGCCTCGCGGCGTTCAAGCTGCCGAAGCGGGTGATCTTTGCCGATGACCTGCCGCGTAATACCGCGGGCAAGCTGCTGAAGCGGGAGTTGCGCCGGGTGCTTGGGGCGGAGGTGCCCTGGAAGTAAGCAAGGAAGCGGCGCTTTTTTGGAAAAACGCGCGCAAAAAACTTGATCCATCGGTTCGGTGCTGCTGGCGGCGGCAGGGGGGCTGCGCGATTGGCTATATCGGCGCAAACCCTGTATAAATGCCGCTTTCCTGCCCGACCTTTGGAGTACCAAGCCGGCATGAGTGACAGCGCCGCGCCAATCCCTGTTTCTGACCCCTCGCCGCACGACCCGTACGACGCGACCTCGATCTCCGTGCTGCGGGGACTGGACGCGGTACGTAAGCGGCCAGGGATGTATATCGGCGATACCGATGACGGCTCCGGCCTGCATCACATGGCGTTCGAGATCATCGACAACGCGGTGGACGAGGCGCAGGCCGGCTACGCGGACAAGGTTTCGCTGGTGCTGAACGGCGACGGCAGCGTGACTGTGCGCGACAATGGCCGCGGCATCCCGACCAATATCCACGCCGAGGAAGGCATATCCGCCGCCGAAGTGGTGCTGACCAGGCTCCATGCCGGCGGCAAGTTCAACCAGACCTCGTACAAGGTATCCGGCGGGCTGCACGGTGTCGGCGCCTCGGTGGTCAACGCATTGTCGGAGTGGATGGAGGTGCGCATCTGGCGCAACGGCCACGCCCACTTCCTCCGCCTGGAGCACGGCGACGCGGTGGCGCCGCTGCAAATCCTCGGGCCATCCGACGGGCAGACCGGCACCGAAGTGACCTTCAAGCCAAGCACCGGCACCTTCACCAACGTCGATTTCGATTTCGCGGTGCTGGAACGGCGGCTGCGCGAGCTGGCGTTCCTGAACTCCGGCCTCGAGATCGTGCTGCGCGACGAGCGGACGGCGACCCCGGTGGAGTCGCGGTTCCATTATGAGGGCGGGCTGGTCGCCTTCGTCGCCTGGCTCGATCGCGCCAAGACACCGGTAATCTCCGCTCCGATCAGCGTCACCGCGCATGAGGGCGACCCCGGCGTGGACATGGCGGCGATCCGGGTGGAACTGGCGGTGTCGTGGAACGACAGTTTCCACGAGACCATGCTGTGCTTCACCAACAATATCCCGCAGCGCGACGGCGGCACCCACCTGGCCGGGTTCCGCCAGGCGCTGACCCGGGTGGTGAGCAAATACGCCGAGGGCATGGGCAAGAAGGACAGCCTGTCGCTGGTCGGCGACGACATGCGCGAGGGGATGACGGCGGTGCTCTCGGTCAAGGTGCCGGACCCGAAATTCTCCAGCCAGACCAAGGACAAGCTGGTCTCGTCCGAAGTGCGTCCGGCCGTCGAGAACCTGTGTTCCGAAGGCCTGGCCGAATGGTTCGAGGAACACCCGGTCGAGGCCAAGCTGGTCGTCTCCAAGATCATCGAGGCGGCATCGGCGCGTGAGGCCGCCCGCAAGGCGCGCGACCTGACCCGTCGCAAGTCGGCGCTGGAGATCTCCTCCCTGCCCGGCAAGCTGGCGGACTGTCAGGAACGCGATCCGGCCAAGTCCGAACTGTTCATCGTCGAGGGCGATTCCGCCGGCGGCTCGGCCAAGCAGGCGCGCAACCGCGAGAACCAGGCCGTCCTGCCCCTGCGCGGCAAGATCCTGAATGTCGAGCGCGCCCGGTTCGACCGGATGCTGTCGTCCGACACCATCGGGACCCTGATCCTGGCGCTGGGCACGGGCATCGGCCGCGACGATTTCGACGCGGACAAGCTGCGCTATCACAAGATCATCCTGATGGCGGACGCCGACGTCGACGGCGCCCACATCCGCACCCTGCTGCTGACCTTCTTCTATCGTCAGATGCCGGAGCTGATCGAACGCGGCCACGTCTACATCGCCCAGCCGCCGCCCTATAAGGTCTCCAAGGGCAAGCAGCACCGCGACATCAAGGATCAGGCGGAGATGGACGCCTATCTGATCGAGGAAGGCAGCGCCGAGGCGACGCTGGAGCTGGCCTCGGGCGAGGTGCGCGCCAGCATGGACCTGCAGGAACTGGTCCGCGAGG
>DATJEA010000014.1:0-30087 GCA_035497095.1 Acetobacteraceae bacterium
CCCGGAACCACGGATGCTTGCGCTCCCACAGCAGCGCCCGCCAGGAGGGGTGCGGCAGCGGCACCCGCTCGGGCAGCAGCGCGCGCCAGTTCGCCACCATCGGCGTCATCGGCCCGCGCCCCAGTGCGGCATTCAGCGCATAGCTGCCGACCAGCAGGGTGAGCCCGAGCTTCGGCATCAGCGGGAGCAGCCTTGGGTGCCACAGCGGCGCGCATTCCGGCCGTGGTGGCGCGTCGCCGCCGCTTGGCTGCCTGCCGGGATAGCACAGCCCCATCGGCACGATCGCCACCCGTTCGGCGTCATGCAATACCTCGGACGTGATCCCCATCCAGTCGCACAGCCGCGCGCCGGAAGGGTCGTCCCACGGGATGCCGGTGGCGTGCACCCGGCTGCCTGGCGCTTGGCCGATGATCAGCAGCCTGGAATTGGCCGAGGCCTGCACGATCGGCCGTGGTCCCAGCGGGAGCGAGGCCTCGCACACCCGGCAGGCCCGCGCGGCCGCGAGTTCTTTCGCCATCAAACTATCATAATCCATAACATCACCCGAGCTCGTAGGCTACCTCGGGGGTATACACACTGGCTTCCTTGCCCAGTTGCGAGCTGAACAGGGTGAAATGCGCAACCGTAAGCGGGGTCGCCCGGAACAGGTTATGCGCCTGAATCCACCCAAAAAGCCGCTCCTGCGGCACGCTATCCAGCCGTGCAAGCGACACATGCGGGATGAATCGCCGCTTTTCCGCCGGCATGCCGGCCCGCTGCAACGCGGTTTCCACCTTGCTGCGCAGATGCTCCAGCGCCGGATTCCGCTCCACCCCGACCCACAGCGCCACCGGCCGCCCGGCCTTCTCGAAGGTGTCGATTCCGGCCAGCGACAGCGCGAACCCCTTGCCGCGCAATGCGGAAAGCGCTGCATCCAGCTCCTCGGCGCGATACGGCGGCACCTCGCCGATGAAGCGCAGCGTCAGGTGGTAGTTCTCCATCGGCACCCAGCGCGCCCCCGGCAGCCCGCCGACCAGCCGGCCAAGCTGTTGTTTCAACTCCCAAGGCAGTTCCAGCCCGACGAACAGTCTCATTTTTTCGCCTCCGCCAGCAGCCGCTCCACCAGCGGCAGCAGCCGCGCCACGATGCGCCGCACGCCGGCGGCGTTCGGGTGGATATGATCCGCCTGATTCAGCGCCGGATCGCCGGCCACGCCCTCCAGGAAGAACGGATCGAACAGGATGCCGGGCCGCTGGCCGAGCCGGGTGAATACCGCGCGAAATTCCCGCCCATACTCCTCGCCCAGATTCGGCGGCGCATACATCCCCGACAGCAACACCTTGATATGCTTGGCCTGTAGTTTGTCCAGGATCGCCGTCAGGTTGGCCTCGGTGTCCTTCGGGTCGATCCCGCGCAGCCCGTCATTGCCGCCGAGTTCGACGATCGCCGCATCGGCGCCATCGCCCAGCGCCCAGTCCAGCCGCGCCAGTCCGCCAGCCGAGGTATCGCCGGACACCGCGCCGTCGAGCAGCACGACGTCCTGCCCGGCCGCCCGCAGCGCCTTCAGCAACTGCACCTGAAACGCCTGGTCATGCGCCAGGCCATACCCGGCGCCGAGCGAATCGCCGAGCAGCAGCAGCCGCAGCGGCGCCGCCTGCACTGCGCAGGTGAAAAACAGGCAAACCAGAACGATAGCGGCTTTGCGCAATCGGGCGCGTGGGCCATATGCATGGGCGATGGATGCCATTGCCGTTTCTCCAGCGAACGCCAAAACTCCCGCCGCCCCCCCGCTGGTGGAGGTGCGCGGCCTCACGTTGACCGTGCCCTCCGCCGCCGGGCCGGTCAACATCCTCAGGGGCATCGACCTCGACATCCCCACCGGCGCCGCGATCGGGCTGGTCGGCCCGTCCGGCTCCGGCAAGACCAGCCTGCTGATGGTGCTGGCCGGGCTGGAACGCGCCAGCTCCGGCAGCGTCACGCTCGCCGGCCAGCCGATCACCGGGCTCAACGAAGACGCGCTGGCCCGGCTGCGGCGTGACCAGATCGGCATCGTGTTCCAGGCCTTCCACCTGATCCCGACCATGACCGCGCTGGAAAATGTCGCCATCCCGCTGGAACTCGCAGGCAGCCCCGACGCGCTCGCCCGCGCCGAGGCCAGCCTGGTCGCGGTCGGCCTGGCGCACCGCCTGACCCACCTGCCCGGCCAGCTCTCCGGCGGCGAACAGCAGCGCGTCGCCCTGGCCCGCGCCTTCGCGCCCGCGCCCAGGCTGCTGCTGGCCGACGAGCCGACCGGCAACCTCGACCACGCCACCGGCAGCGCGGTGATGGACCTGCTGTTCACCCTGCGCGCCGAACGCGGCACCACGCTGCTGCTGATCACCCACGACGCGGCGCTGGCCGCGCGCTGCGATGCGGTGGTGCATATTGGCGACGGAAAGATTCAGAATGTTCTTTTTTGAGAAAAAGAAGTTTTCCATTCGCCTTGCAACACCGAGCGGTGGAGAGCGCGTACACTCCAATGAATAAAGTTTTTTTGCTTCTTTTTTTCCAAAAAAAGAAGTTCTTCCTTCCTTTCACTTTGGCCCGCCGAGACCTCCGCGGCGGCCTGGCCGGCCTGCGCATCGTACTGGCCTGCCTCGCCCTGGGCGTCGCCGCGATCGCCGCCGTAGGTTCGCTGCGGGCCGGTGTCGCCGAGGGTCTGGCGCGCGACGGCGCCAAGATACTTGGCGGCGACATCGCGATCAGCGGTGGCAACCAGCCGTTGCCGGTGGCGCTGGGCGCCTGGCTGCGTGAGCGGGGGGCCAGGACCTCCGAGGTGGTGACTTTGCGCTCGATGCTGATCGCCCCGAGCGGCGACCGGGTGCTGGTGGAGGTGAAGGCGGTGGATGGCGCCTGGCCGCTGATCGGGCGGGCGGAGGTGGCGCCGGCGCAGAGCATGGCGGCGGCGCTGGCCGGGGGCGGGCTGCTGGTGGAGCCGGTGCTGCGGGACCGGCTGGGCTTGAAGCCGGGCGAGGTGCTGAAGCTCGGCCGCGCCAGCGTGGTGATGCATGGGGTGCTGGAGGCCGAGCCGGACCGGGTGGCCAGCCCGTCGCTGTTCGGTCTGCGCGCGATGGTGGGCCTCGATCTGCTGCCGCAGACCGGGCTGATCCAGCCGGGCACGATTGCCCAGTACCAACTGCGCGCGGTGCTGCCGGCGGGGCTCGATGCCGCGGTGGTGGCGCGCGACATCCGGACGAAATTCGGCGACCAGGGCTGGCGCATCCGCCTGCCGGGCGACGCGGCGCCGGGCCTGGCGCGGTTCATCGACCGTACCAGCCTGTTCATGACCCTGGTCGGGCTGACCTCGCTGCTGGTTGGCGGCATCGGGGTCGCCAACGGGGTGCGGGCCTGGCTGGAGGCGCGGGCGCTTAGCATCGCGACACTGCGCTGCCTGGGCGCGTCCGGCCGGCTGGTGTTCGCGGTGGCGCTGCTTCAGGTGATGGCGCTGGCCGGCCTGGGCGTGCTGCTCGGGCTGGTGGCTGGCGCGCTGCTGCCGATCGGCGCCTTCGCGCTGCTGCGTGGCGTGTTGCCGGTGCCGCCGGTGGTCGGCGTGTTCCCGGCGCCGCTCGCGCTTGCCGCGCTGTATGGCCTGCTGACCGCGGCGGCCTTCGCGCTGTGGCCGCTGGCGCGAGCGATGCGGATTCCGGGTGCGGCGCTGTTCCGTGACGCGCTGTTGCCGTCGCGGGTGTGGCCGCCCCAAGGAGGCATGTGGTGGCTGATCGCGGCAAACACGCTGCTGGCGCTGGCGCTGGTGGCCCTGACGGTCGCCACCGCGCCGGAGCGGCATTTCGCGCTGTGGTTCTGCGCCGCCGCAGTGGCGACGCTGGCGCTGTTCCGCGCCGGCGGCTGGCTGCTGATGGCGGTGGCGCGGCGGATGCGGCCGCGCCTGGTCTGGCTGCGGCTCGGGGTGGCCAACCTGCACCGGCCGGGGGCGGCGACGCCGCTGCTGCTGGTCAGCCTCGGCATCGGGCTCTCCACCCTGGCAGCAGTTGCGCTGACCCTCGGCAATGTGCGCCGCCAGGTGAGCCAGCAACTGCCGGAGCGGGCGCCGAGCTTCTTCTTCATCGACATCCAGGACAGCCAGATGCCGAAATTCCGCGCCATCATGGCCGCGGACCCGAACGCCACCGATCTTACCGAGGTGCCGAGCCTGCGCGCCCGCATCGTGTCGGTGAACGGCGTGCCGGCGCAGCAGGTGAAGGCGACGCCGGACACCAGTTGGGCGCTGCGCGGCGATCGCGGCCTGACCTATGCCGGCGCCATGCCGGAGGGCACCCGGATGGTCGCCGGGCAGTGGTGGCCGCCCGACTATAGCGGCAAGCCGCTGCTGAGTTTCGACGCCGTGCTGGCGGCCGGCTGGGGCGTCAAGCTCGGCGACCCGATCCGGCTCAACGTGCTGGGCCGCGATATCACCTTCACTGTGGCCAACCTGCGGCGCATCGACTGGGGCACGCTGGGGCTGAACTTCACCATGATCGCGAGCCCCGCGCCGTTGTCGCAGGCGCCGCATGGCCACATCGCCACGGTGCGGGCGCCCGAAGCCGACCAGGCGCGGCTGCTGCGCGCGGTGACCGATGCGCTGCCGAACGTCTCCGGCATCCGCGTGGCCGACGTGCTCGGCGCCATCGCCGGCCTGCTGGAGCAGATTTCCGTGGCCCTGGCGGCCACCGGCTCGCTGACCTTGGCGGCCGGCGGGCTGGTGCTGGCCGGGGCCGTGGCGGCCGGTCAGCGGCGGCGCATCCGCGAGGCGGTGATCCTGAAAACGCTGGGCGCCACGCGCGGCCAGATCCGCGCCGCCTGGCTGGTCGAGTTCGGTATTCTCGGCCTGGTGGCGGGCGGCATCGCGGCGCTGGTTGGGCTGGCGGCCAGTTGGGCGGTGGTGGTGCTGGTGATGCACGCCGACTGGGTGATGCTGCCCGGCACACTGGCGGCGGTGGTGCTCGGATGCGTGGCATTGATGCTCGGCTTCGGCTATGCTGGCACCGAGGCCGCGTTGCGTGCCAAGGCGGCCCCATTACTGCGTAACGAATGACAACAAAAAGTCAGAGAATGCAACGCCCTGGACATTACAGCGAATTTCGTTGAATCCCCCGGCGTCTTCTCCAAAATGCACGCCAAGCAGGCATTCTCGCCTGGAAGGGAAGAGAGAAACCATGGCCATGAGTCCCGACTATCGGACCTATCCTGGCGCCACACGCTCGGCGGAATACGCCGCGGTTATGGACGCCGGCCTGCGCGCCTACATGCTGCGGGTCTACAACTGGATGACGTCCGGGCTGATCCTGACCGGCATCGTCGCCTACGCCATCGCCAACACCTCGATGATCGAGCTGTTCTGGCGGGTGCAGGAAACCGCGCGCGGGCCGATGCATGCGCCGACCGGCCTCGCCTATCTGGCGATGTTCGCGCCGCTGGCCTTCGTGCTGGTGATGAGCTTCGGGGTGAACAAGCTGTCCACCACCGCGGTGCAGGCGCTGTTCTGGGCGTTCTGTCTGGCGATGGGCGCCAGCCTGACCAACATCTTCATCATCTACACGCAGACCTCGATCGTGCGGGTGTTCTTCGTCACCGCGGCCACCTTCGGGGCGATGAGCCTGTATGGCTACACCACCCGCACCGACCTGACCAAGATGGGCAGCTTCCTCATCATGGGTCTGTTCGGCATCATCATCGCGATGCTGGTCAACATGTTCGTGCAGAGCAGCGCGATGCAGTTCGCCATCAGCGTGATCGGCGTGCTGATCTTCATCGGGCTGACCGCCTATGACACGCAGCGGATCAAGGCCGACTACGTGCAGTATGTGCATGCCTACGGGCCGGACGTGGCGGCCAAGCGCAGCGTGTTCGACAGCCTGCAACTGCTGCTGAACTTCATCAACATCTTCATGTTCCTGCTGCAACTGATGGGCAACCGCAACAGCAACTGAACCTGATCCGGCTGGATGGCAGGGGGCTCCGGTGCGAACCGGGGCCCCTTTTTGCTGTCTTGCCTGCTACGTCGCCACCACGCCCGACTCATCGGCCTCCAGATCGAACGCGGCAGCCATCAGCGCGCGCGTGTAGTCCTGCTGCGGATTGGCGAACAGCGCGTCGGCGGTGCCCTGCTCGACCACCCGGCCGGCGCGCAGCACCATCACCCGGTGCGCCATGGCGCGGACCACCTTCAGATCGTGGCTGATGAACAGATAGCCCAGCCCGTACCGCCGTTGCAGGTCGCGCAGCAGCGCCACGATCTGCGCCTGCACCGACATGTCGAGCGCGCTGGTCGGCTCGTCCAGCACCACGAAGCGCGGCCGCAGCACCATCGCCCGCGCGATGGCGATCCGCTGGCGCTGGCCGCCGCTGAACTCGTGCGGGTAGCGCACCGCACAGTCGGTCGGCAGGTCCACCGCCGCCAGCGCCTCGGCCACCCGCGCCGCGCGCTCGGCCGCCGACAGCCCGCGCTCGTGCACGTTGAGCCCCTCGGCGACGATCTCGCCCACCGCCATGCGCGGCGACAGGCTGCCGAACGGGTCCTGGAAGACGATCTGCATGCCGGCGCGCAACCGGCGCAACGCGGGCTTGGGCAGATGGCGGAGGTCCTGCCCGAGGAAGGCGATCCGCCCCTTGGCCTCGCGCAGCCGCAGCAGCGCGAAGCCGAGGGTGGATTTGCCGGAGCCGGATTCGCCGACCAGGCCCAGCGTCTCGCCCTGCCGCACGCAGAGGCTCACGTCGTCCACCGCCTGCACATGCCCGGTGGTGCGGCGCAGCAGGCCGCTGGTGATGGCGAAATAGACCCGCAGATTATCCGCCCGCACCACCTCCGCAGCACCTTCGGCCAGCGGCGCCGGGCGGCCGCGCGGCTCGGCATCGAGCAGCATCCTCGTGTAGGGGTGGGCCGGGTCGGCGAACACCCGCGCCACCGGCCCGGTCTCGACGATCGCGCCGTCCTTCATCACGCAAACCCGGTCGGCATAGCGGCGCACGATCGACAGATCATGGCTGATCAGCAGCAGCGCCAGGCCGCGCGCCGCCTTGCGGGCGGCCAGCAGCTTGAGGATCTGCGCCTGAATGGTGACATCCAGCGCCGTGGTCGGCTCGTCGGCGATCAGCAGCTTTGGATCGTTGGCCAAGGCGATCGCGATCATCACCCGCTGCCGCTGGCCGCCGGATAGCTGGTGCGGAAACGCCTCCAGCCGATGCCGCGCATCGGGAAAGCCGACCTCGTCCAGCAGCTCGATCGCATGCGCCCGGGCGGTGGCGGCCGACAGCCGGCGATGCAGGGTCATCGCCTCCATCACCTGCGCGCCGATCCGGGTCAGCGGGTTGAGGCTGCTGGTCGGCTCCTGGAACACCATCCCGGCCACCCCGCCACGCAACCGCCGCAACGCCCGCCAGGAAGCGCCGATCACCGACTGGCCATCGACCACCACACTGCCCGAGCAGGCCGCCCCCGGCGGCAGCAATTGCAGCAGCGACAGCGCAGTGAGCGACTTGCCGGAGCCGGACTCGCCGACCAGCGCCAGCTCCTCGCCGGGCGCGATGCTGAAGCCGACATCACGGACTACGTGGCGCTGGCCGAAGGAGATGTTCAGGTTTGCTACAGTGACCAGGGTCATAGGAAGCAGGCACTTCTTTTTGTGAACAAAAAGAAGCAAGAAAACTTTTTATCCATTGGCGTGCCGACGGCTGTGACCGCTCCGCGCGGCCAGGGTCTGTGCGGGTGCCAGGCGCGTGGGCTGTGCCATTTCCTTGCCCCGGTCATGGGTCGGTGACTGGCGCACTCAACGCCATCCCGGCGGAACGCCCAGCTCCGCGCCCGGAGCTCAATCATCGAGGGGTCAAATGCCGTCAGCTTCCGTCGCGTCCTCAACATCGCACCACCCTATCTCCCTGCTATGACCAGATGGTGTTGGTTCCCGCTGTCGAGGCCGCCGGGCTGCTTTCCTACCGCTTCGAAAAATCCACCACCGCGGCAAACCCGCTCTCGCTGCCGATCGCCAGACGGGTGCCATCCGGGCTCCAGGCCAAGGCGGTGATGCTGCCGCGGCCCGGCGCCATCACCGGCAGGATGCGCGCCGAGTTGATATCCGCCATCACCACCAGGCCATCGGCGAAGCCGGCCGCCACCGCCTCGTGGCTCGGATGCACCGCGATGGTGCTGCAATTCACGCCGTCGCCGCCGGCCAGTTCGATCGGCGGCTTGCCCATCGGGCCGCCGCCGTGGAACGGCCACAGCACCACTGCGTCGGCGCCGGAGCTGGCCAGCCACTTGCCGTTCTTGGTGAAGCCCAGCGACTCGGTCTTGCTCGGGTAGCCGGTCATCCGCATGTGCTGGTTGTCCGAGAGCCGCCAGCCATGCAGCGCGTTTTCCTGCATCGCGGTCACCACGCAATCGCCGTCCGGGCTGATCGTGATGCCGGTATGGCTGCCCTTCCACTCCAGCACGCGCGGAGTGTCGGAGCTGGAGGCGACGAACCACACGCTGGCGCCGTTGTAATGCGAGGCGGCGATCCGCTTGCCCTTGGCGTCGAACACCAGCCCGGTGACGCTGGACGGGTGCTCCAGCGTTTTCAACTGCTTGCCGGTGGCGTCGAACACATGGACGCGCTTGCCGACCGCGCAGGCCAGCCGGCCGGCCTTGGCGTCGGCGTGGGCGGCGACCTTCTCCACCCATTTCATGCCGAATTTGGCGATCTCGGTGGTCGTGCCATCGGCGTTGACCAGCACGAACCGCCCGTCATCGCCGCCGCTGGCCCAACTGCGGCCCACCGCGCCGGCGGCCAGCGACAAGACGGCGCCGTCATGCGCCGCCACGCTGGCCCATTGCGCGTCGCCGGAGGGTACGATCCGCAGCGAGCCATCGCCCAGCGCGAAGGCGCAGGCGAAGCCGGTGCGGTCGAAGGCGGCACCGACCACGAAGGCGCCGAGGTCGCGCTTTACCCCGCGCGTATCGAGAATCTGGTCAGCCGAGACAACCTCACTCATCGCCTCAGGCAACCTGGCAGGATTCGAAGCCGCGTCGCAGTTGCGGCCGGTTGAGGTCGCGGCCGATGAACACGATCCGGCTGGTGCGCGGCTCGCCTTCTTTCCACGGCCCGATGAAGTCGCCATCAGCGATCATGTGCACCGCCTGGAAGGCGAAGCGGCGGTCGTCGCCGGCATAGGACAGGATCCCTTTGGTGCGTAGCAGGTCCTGCCCCTTCTCGGCCAGCAGCGTGCCGATCCAGGCGTTGAACCGCTCCGGGTCGATCGGCTTCTCCGCCTCGAAGCTCATGCTGACCACGTCGTCGTTGTGCTCGTGCGCGTCGCTCTCCAGGAAGTCCGGCTTGTCCACCAGCACCCGGCTGAGATCGAAGGCACCCTGGTTGAGCAACTCGGTGATCGGCACATTGGCCTTCTGGGCGTGGTGGATGCGGGCGAATTTGTTGATCTTGCGGATCCTCGCCTCCACCGCCGCCAGTTCGTCGGCGGTCACCAGGTCGGTCTTGTTCAGCACGATCACGTCGGCGAAGGCGATCTGGTCGGCCGCCTCGTGGCTGTCTTCCAGGCGTTGCGGCAGGTGCTTGGCGTCCACCACGGTGATCACCGCGTCGAGCCGGGTCTTGGCGCGCACGGTGTCGTCGACGAAGAAGGTCTGTGCCACCGGCGCCGGGTTGGCGAGCCCGGTGGTCTCGATGATGATGCCGTCGAACTTGTCGCGCCGCTTCATCAGCCCGCCGACGATGCGGATCAGGTCGCCGCGCACGGTGCAGCAGATGCAGCCGTTGTTCATCTCGAACACTTCCTCGTCGGTATCCACGACCAGGTCGTTGTCCACGCCGAGCTCGCCGAACTCGTTGATGACAACCGCGTATTTCTTGCCGTGCTGCTCGCTGAGGATGCGGTTCAGCAGCGTGGTCTTGCCGGCGCCGAGATAGCCGGTCAACACGGTGACCGGCACCAGCCCGCGCTGGTCGCCGTCCTGTGTCGTCTGGGTGGTTGGTGCGTCTGCCATGGCAATGCCCTCCGCCGGTCTTGGTGATGCGCGGTCTATATAGGACTGCCCGGCCGCTTGGACCAACCGGCCAGGATCTCGCGGCGCAGCGCATCCAGCCGCGCGACGCCCTGCGCCACGCTGTAGGCCTCGGCGCGGCGGCGGCCGGCTTCGGCCAGCGCGGCGCGGCGGGAGGGGTCGGTGGCCACGGCGAGCATGGCAGCCCCCAGCGTTTCGGGATCGTCCGGGTCGATGGTGACGCTGGCGCCGGCGGTGAATTCGCCCAGCCCGCCACGGTCGGAGACCAGCAGCGCGGCGCCGGCAGCCATCGCCTCCAGCGCGGTCAGGCCGAACGGCTCCGGCCAGCGCGACGGCACCACGACGATCGCCGCGCGCGCCATCGCCGCCAGCACCGCGCCATGCGGGCGGTAGCCGAGCATCGCCACCCCGGCCGCCTCGGCCTCCCGCCGCAGCGCGGTGACATAGGCGGTGTCGGGGCTGTCGGGGGCGAAGCGGTCGGCGCCGATCATCTCCGCGCGCCAGCCCGGCAGGCTTGGCAGCGCGCGCGCGGCGGCCCGCACGAAGCTGTCGGCGCCCTTGTCGGCCACGATGCGGCCGGCGAACAGGATCACCCGGTCGCGCTCCGGCGGCGAGGCCGGCACCAGGGCGAGGTCGAGCCAGTTGGGCAGCACCAGCGGCGGGCGGGCCGGCGGCGCCACCCCCTCCAGCAGCCGGCGTTGCAGATAGGCGGACGAGGTGCCGATCCGCGCCAGTGCCGCCAGCGCGTGCGTCCGGTCGGCCGCGGTATAGCCGCCGCGCATGCCCTGCGGGTCGTTGTTCAGGAACGCCCAGACCGGGATGTGGGGAAAGCGGCGGGCGAGGAACAGGGCGATATCCAGCCGGTTATGCACTTCGACCAATGCCGGCCGCAGCCGGCGCACCACCGCGGCGGCGCCGCCGGCATAGCGGCGCGAACGCCCGGCCGGCCACCAGGACAGCGACACCGGCACGAAGCGCGCGTCGGCGAACGGCTCGCTCTGCGCCGCACCCAGCACCACCGAGGCAAACGCGCCTGGCGCCGCGGCGGCGCTGTGCGCCAGCAGGCCGATGGCGCCGACCCGCCCGGCCATGAAGCCCTCGCGCGGCGGCAGCACCATCGCGACGACCGGGCGCTGCGTCGCGATGCTCATGAACCGGGCGCAGCCGGGCGCGAGGTGGAGGCCGTCAGCAGGCGGTCGAAATAGGCGATGGTGCGGCCCAGCCCGTCATCCAGCGTCACCGTCGGCGCCCAGTCCAGCAGCCGCCTGGCCAGCGCGATGTCGGGGCAGCGCTGCATCGGGTCGTCCTGCGGCAGCGGGCGGTAGACCACGCGCGAGGCTGAGCCGGTCAGCTCCACCACCCGCTGCGCCAGCGCGCTGATCGGCATTTCCTGCGGGTTGCCGAGGTTTACCGGGCCGGTCACCGCATCCGGCGTGTTCATCAGCCGCACCAGCCCGTCCACCAGATCGTCGACGTAGCAGAAGGCGCGGGTCTGGCCGCCATCGCCGTATAGCGTGATGTCCTCGCCGCGCAGCGCCTGGACGATGAAGTTGGACACCACCCGCCCGTCATTGGGGTGCATGCGCGGCCCGTAGGTGTTGAAAATGCGGGCCACCTTGATGCGCACGTGATGCTGCCGGTGGTAGTCGAAAAACAGCGTCTCGGCGCAGCGCTTGCCTTCATCGTAGCAGGCGCGCGGCCCCAGCGGGTTGACGCTGCCGCGATAGTCCTCGGTCTGCGGGTGCACCTCCGGGTCGCCATAGACCTCCGACGTGCTGGCCTGCAGCACCGCGGCCTTAACTCGCTTGGCCAGGCCGAGCATGTTGATGGCGCCGATCACGCTGGTCTTGGTGGTCTGCACCGGATCGAACTGATAGTGAATCGGCGAGGCCGGGCAGGCGAGGTTGTAGATCTCGTCGACCTCGACAAACAGCGGGAACGTCACGTCGTGGCGCAGCAGTTCGAAGCGCGGATTGGCCAGCATCCCGGCGATGTTGTCTTTGCGGCCGGTGAAGAAATTATCGACGCACAGCACATCATGGCCGAGGCCGAGCAGCACCTCACACAGATGCGAGCCGACGAATCCGGCGCCGCCGGTCACCAGCACCCGGCGGCGGGTGAGCGGCAGGCGGTTGGCCTGACTGGGCGGCGGCATTGCCATGCGGAACGGCCTGTCTGTTGTGCGGGTCCGCCCGGTTCTAGGCGACGCCCGAAGCCCCCACAAGCGGCGGCCGGCGGGGGCGGGCGGGCGAAGCGGCGCTGCGATGGGGGAAAATATCGGCCATCGACACGCCGGGACTCGGCGGCAAACCGTGCCAAGCGCGGTTTTCTGCCGGCTGCCATGTTTTATTTGAATCGCCGGTCATCACCATATTTGGTGGACGTTCTCGGCGAATCTGCTATATCTGGTGTTATAAATGGGGGATTGAGGATGGATGGATTTCGCGCCAGCGTATTGCGTACCCCCGGCGCCGCGTTCGGCGAGGCGCCGCTGGCGGCGCGCACGCTGGATGCCGGCATGGGCATCGCGGTGGCCCGCCGCACCGTGTTCCGCCCCGAGGACCAGGAGGATTTTGGCCGCGTCGCCGAGCGTGTGGCCAGCGGCAACCTGTCGCTCGGCCCGGCGCCGGACAGCGCCGCCGCGCTGCTCGAACACGCCTATCTGCGCAACGCCATCGCCACCGGGGCGCTGCTGACCTCCGGGCGGCATCTGCAGCATGGCGACGCCGACCAGGCCGGGCGCAACATGGAAGTGTTCACCAACTGCGCCAGCGCCATTGCCAGCTTTGCCAAGTTCTATCTGCTGCTGAACGGCTCCGGGGTCGGGCGGGCCTATGACGACGAGCTGATGGCGGTGGATTGGGCAAAGGCGCCGCAGCTATATTTCCAGCTCTCCGCGAGCCACCCGGATTTCCCCGATATGGCCAGGGAGTGCGAGCAATCGCCCGAGTCGCTGCTGCGTCCGGCACCGGCCGATGCGCTGCGTCACGTCATCGCCGACAGCCGCGAAGGCTGGGCCGAGGCGGTGGAACTGGTCGAGGCGATGGCTTTCGCCGGCAGTGCCGACCGCGCCGTGCTGCTGGATTTCTCGCAAATCCGCGCCTCCGGCAGCCCGATTCGTGGCATGCAGAACCGCCCCGCCTCCGGCCCGCTGTCGCTGCTGCGCGCCTTCGCCCGCATCCGCGAGATGATCGCCACGGCGCAGACCGCTCCCGGCCTGGCGCTGTGGGAGCAGGCGATGCTGGTCGATCATCATCTGTCGGTCGAGGTGCAGGTCGGCGGTGCGCGGCGGGCGGCGCGGATGGCCACCAAGTCCTGGCACGACCCCGATATCCTGCGCTTCATCCGCGCCAAGACCGAGGGCGGCCAGTGGACCGCGAATAACTCGGTGATGGTCGATCGGGCGTTCTGGAGTGGAGTGCGCGCCGGCGAGCCCAGGGCGCTGGCGATCTTCAACGAAGCCACCGCCTGCGCCTGGATCAACGGCGAACCCGGCTTCATCAATGCCGACAAGCTGGAAGACCACCGCACCGGCACCGCCTGGCAGAAGCCGGTGTATGAGGATGGCCGCGATTTCCGTGGCAGCCGCTATCACTGCGGCCCGGCGGCACCACTGCTGGCCGAGTTGTCGCGCCGCGCCGCGGTCGCGCGCTACCCGGTCACCACCAATCCGTGCGGCGAGATCGCGCTGCATGTCACCGGCGGCTATTGCGTGATCGCCGATTTCGCGCCGCTGCTGGCCTGCCCGCTGCCGCTCGACAGCTTCGATCCTGGCGCCGCGCCCGATGGCGCCGTGGCGCAGTGGGACGCGCGGGTGGAGGATGCGGTGCGGCTCGGCGTCCGCTTCCTGCTGCGCGCCAACCGGATGGACGCGCTGTATGGCGAGGAGGTGAAGCGCACCAACCGCATCGGCATCGGCCCCACCGGGCTGCATGAATGGGCCTGGATGCGCTTCGGCCTGGCGTTTCGCGACCTGCTGGACGACGCCAAGGCGGCGCCGTTCTGGGCGATGCTGGACCACCTGTCGGCCACCGCCAAGCAGGAGGCGTCGCGCTATGCCGCCGAGCTGGGGCAGAACGAGCCGGTCACGGTGACCACGATCAAGCCGGCCGGCACCACCAGCAAGCTGTTCGGGCTGACCGAGGGCGCGCATCTGCCGGCGCGGCGGCATTATCTGCGCTGGGTGCAGTTCAAGGGTACGCGCGACGCGGAAGGCGCCTGGCTGCCGGGGTCCGACCCGCTGCTGGCGCAGTATGCCGCGCTCGGCTACCCGTTGCGGGCGCTGAACAGCTTCCCCGGCATGACCATCGTCGGCTTCCCCACCGTGCCGCTGATCGAGCGGCTGGGCGTCGGTGAGCAGGGTGTCACCGCCTACGAGGCCAGCCCGAGCGAGCAATACCACTGGCTGCGGCTGCTGGAGCGGCATTGGATCGGCGCCGAGCGCGGCAACCAGATCAGCTACACGCTGAAAATCTTCACCGACCGGCACGAACTGGAGGATTTCCGCGCCATCGTGCTCGCCGAGCAGTCGCGGGTGCGCTGCTGCGCCATTCTGCCCAGCCGGCCGGAGCACAGCCTCGGCTACGAATACCTGCCGGAGGAGGAAATCTCGGCCGACGCCTTCGCGGCGATCATCGCCGGCATTACCGATCGTGCCGCCGATGAGGCGATTGACATGGAGCGGCTGCGCTGCGAGAGCGGGGTGTGCCCGATCTGAACCACGCCGCGCCATCGCGATGATCCTGCCGCGCCGGGCCGCATTTTTCGGGCTGGTGCTGCTGACCGCCGCGGTGCTGTTCTGGCTGCTGCTCGGCGTGCTGGCGCCGGGCGGCTGGGGGGTGGCGAAGCTCGCGCTGCTGGTGTGTTTCGCGCCGGTGGCGCTGTGGTTCGGGATCTGCGTCGGCAACGCCGTGCCGGGTTTCCTGCTGCTGCTATGCGCGTCCGACCCGCCGCGCGCCGTGCTGCCGGTGGCCGGCGATATCGAAACGGCACCGATCCACAGCCACACCGCGCTGCTGGTTACCGTGCGGCACGAGGATATGGCCGCCGTGCTGCCGCCGCTTGGGCGCCTGCTGGCGGGACTTGCGGACACCGGGGCCGGGGCGTGGTTCACTCCCTGGATATTATCGGATAGCACCGACCCGCTGCTGGCCGAGGCTGAAGCGGCGGCGGTTGCCGCTTTCCCCGGCACGCTGCGCTATCGCCGCCGCACCGACAACAGCGGCTTCAAGGCCGGCAACGTGATGGAGTTCCTCGATCACCATGCCGAGGGGCTGGAATTCGCCGTCATGCTGGACGCCGATTCGGAGATGTCGGCCGAAGCGGTGCTGCGTCTGGTCCGCATCATGCAGGCGGCGCCGCGGATGGGCCTCGTGCAGCACCTCGTGGTCGGCCGCCCGACCGAGGCCGCCTTCCCGCGCCTGTTCCAGTTCGGCATGCGCGCCGGCATGCGGGTCTGGGCCACCGGCCAGGCCTGGTGGCAGGGCGACGAAGGCCCGTACTGGGGCCATAACGCCATCCTGCGCATCGCGCCGTTCCGCGCCCATTGCCGCCTCGCCCCGCTGCCCGACGGCAGCGCCATCCTGTCGCACGACCAGTTGGAGGCGGCGTTGCTGCGCGCCGCCGGCTGGGGCGTCTGCGTCTGGGCCGGCGAAGCCGGCTCGCAGGAATCCAACCCGCCGGCGCTGCCGGAATTCCTGCATCGCGACACCCGCTGGCTGGCCGGCAACCTGCAATACCGCCATCTGATCGCCCGCCCCGGCCTGCGCCCGCTGGGCCGCTGGCAACTGGCGCAGGCGATGCTGATGTTCGCGGTGGCGCCGGCGCTGACCGCGATGCTGCCGCTGGCGGCGCTGCTGGCGGCCACCGGCACGCAGGCCCCGCCGGACCGCCTGCTGGCGCTGTTGCTGGCCGCAGCGCTCGCGGTACATAGCCCGAAACTGCTCGGCTACGCGGAAGTCCTGCTGTCCGCCCGCCGTGCCGCGCGCTATGGCGGCCGGCGCCGCTTCGCGCTCGGAGCGGCGGTGGAAATCCTGTTCACCACGCTGCTGGACCCGATCACCGCATTGCACCGCGCGCTGGCCATCGCCCGGCATATGCTGGGCGGGAAATCCGGCTGGGCGGCGCAGAATCGCGGCCCGCGCGGCGTCGGCTGGGGCGAGGCGCTGGGGCTGTTCTGGCCGCATACGCTGTTCGGCCTCGCGGTGTTCACACTGTTCGCCGGCGCGTCCTGGAACGCGGTGCTGTGGGCGCTGCCATTCGCCGGCGGGCTGCTGCTGGCGGTGCCGCTCGCCGTCGCCAGCAGCAGCCAATGCCTTGCCGCAGCACTGCAAAGTCACCATCTGATACAAATACCCGAGGAGACGACGCCCGTCCTGGGCGCCGCCGCAGCACCGCCACGCGCCTGCCCGTCCCCGATGCAGTGATGCGTTCAGGGCACCCCGGCCGGCCCCGAGAGGAATTTTCATGCCCCGCCGCTCCCCCGCCGCCCGCGTCTCCACCGCATCCTCGGTCCTGTGCATCGACATCGGCGGCAGCCATGTGAAGGCGGCAGTCGTCGCCCCCGACGGCACCGTGCGCGGCGAGTCGGTCAAGGTGGAGACCCCGGTCGGCGAAGGCCCCGCCGCGCTGGTCGAAGCCATCGTCAAACTGGTGGAACCGCTGGAGCGCGCCCCGCACGTGGCGATCGGCTTCCCCGGCGCGCTGCGCGACGACCTGGTGCTGACCGCCCCCAACCTCGGCGGTGTCTGGCAGCGCGTGCCGCTGCCGAAACTGCTGTCCGAGCGGCTCGGCCGGCCGGTGCGAATGGCCAATGACGCCGCGGTGCAGGGCCTCGGCGCGATCTCCGGCAAGGGGCTGGAATGCGCGATCACGCTCGGCACCGGCATGGGCTTCGCGGTATTCCGCGACGGCGAACCCGGCGTGCAGTTCGAACTCGGCCGCCACACCGCACACAAGAACAAGACCTACGACGAGTACGTCGGCGACAAGGCGCTCGGCAAAAAGGGTCGCCAGCGCTGGAATCGCCGGGTGCAGAAGGTGATCGACAAGCTGCGCGCGCTGGTCAATTTCGACGTGTTGTATATCGGCGGCGGCAATGCAAGGCTGGTCGACTTTCCGCTGCCGGCCGACGTGCACCTGGTCTCCAACGAGACCGGCATCCTCGGCGGCGTGCGGCTGTGGAACGGCTTTCCGGAGTCCGGCCCGAAAGCGGAGCAGGCCTGATGGCCGCCCCAACCCCCACCGTCGAGCCGGGCGATCCGTGCTGCATGGTGCTGTTCGGCGCCAGCGGTGACCTCACCAAACGGCTGGTGGTGCCGGCGCTGTACAACCTCACCGTCACCGGCCTGTTGCCGGATGATTTTGTGCTGCTCGGCGTCGATATCGCCAAACGCTCCGCCGCCGACTGGGTAGGATCGCTGCGGGACATGCTGGAGCAGGCCACGCACGGCACCGGCGAAGGTCATCTGACGGCGATCGACGATGCCGCCTGGAAGCGGCTGGCCGCCCGCATGCACTACCTGCAAGGCGACTTCACCGACCCCGACTGCTACCAGGCGCTGGGCAAACAGCTCGAAACCATCGAGACCAAGCCCAGGAAAGGCGCCGACACCAAGGGCAACCGGCTGTTCTACCTCGCCGTTGCGGACCGCTTCTTCGCCCCGATCGCCGCCCATCTCGGCAAGGCCGGGCTGGTCACCACCGAGCAGGGTGGCCCCTGGCGCCGCGTGGTGGTGGAAAAGCCGTTCGGCCACGATTCCGCCTCGGCCAAGGCGCTCAACGACGACCTGCTGAAGGTGCTGCGCGAGGAGCAGACCTTCCGCATCGATCATTTCC
This sequence comes from Acetobacteraceae bacterium, assembly GCA_035497095.1. Lineage (GTDB taxonomy): Bacteria > Pseudomonadota > Alphaproteobacteria > Acetobacterales > Acetobacteraceae > 70-18. Next base: position 17,849 of record DATJEA010000014.1, read on the forward strand.
TCGGCAAGGCGCCGGTGCGCAACATCCTGGCGCTGCGCTTCGCCAACGCGGTGTTCGAGCCGCTGTGGAACCGCGCCACTATCGACCACGTGCAGATCACCGTCGCCGAGACCCTCGGCGTCGAGCATCGCGGCAGCTTCTACGAGCGCACCGGCGCACTGCGCGACATGATCCCCAACCATCTGTTCGAACTGCTCGCCATGGTGGCGATGGAGCCGCCGAGCGCGCACACGCCGGACGGCATCCGCGCCCGCAAGCAGGAATTGTTCGGCGCGGTGCGCAGCATCCAGCCTGCCGACGCGGTGCGCGCCCAATACGCCGAGGGTCCGGGCGGCCAGGCCTATCGTGCCGAGCCGAACGTCGCCGCCGATTCCACCACCGAGACTTACGCGGCGCTGCGGCTGGAGATCGATACGCCGCGCTGGCAGGGGGTGCCGTTCTTCCTGCGCACCGGCAAGCGGCTGGCGCGGCGGATGACCGAAATCGCCATCCGCTTCCGCACCCCGTCGCTCGCAGCACTGCCCCGCGCGGTGCAACAGCATCCGCCGGCCAACTGGCTGGTATTGTCGCTGCAACCGCAGGAAGGCGTGGCGCTGCAATTCGACGTGCGGGCGCCGGGTGCGGAGGAAACGCTGGCGCCGGTCAGCCTGCAATTCCACTACACCGACTGGTTCAAGCCGCTGCCCAATATCGGCTACGAAACCCTGCTGCACGACGTGATGACCGGCGACCAGACCCAGTTTCGCAGCACCGACATGGTGACCGAGAATTGGCGCGCGGTGCAGCCGGTGCTGGACGCCTGGCGCACCGCGCCGGATGGCATCGCCACCTACAAGGCCGGCTCGGAAGGGCCGACCGCGGCGGATCAGTTGATCGCGGGCCAGGCCTGGCGGCCGATAGGCAAGTAAGGTCTTCTTTTTGTGAACAAAGAGAAGCAAAAAAACTTTTTGTTCATTGGAGTGGATGCGGGTTCCGCACTCTTAAGGGATGAAGTTTTTTGCGCGCTTTTTTCAAAAAAGCGCTGCTTACTTCGCTATCAAACTTTCGGCGATCGCCGGAACATCCTTGAACATACGCGCGGTTGCCGTGGCCCCTTGCACGCCCGGCGTATAGCCCCAGGCCGCCAGGATCGACGGCAGACCGGCGCCGCTGGCGGCGTTGATGTCGTTATGGTGGTCGCCGACCATCACCGCGCGCAGCTTGTCGCCGCCGGCTGCCGCCAGGGTGGCCAGCAGATGCGCCGGGTCGGGCTTGCGCACCGGGAAACTGTCGCCGCCGCCGATCGCCGTGAAATAGTGATCCAGGCCCAGGGCCGCGAGCAGGCTGCGCGCCGGGACTTCGGGCTTGTTGGTGCAGATCGCCATCCGCCAGCCGAGGCCGGCGAGCCGCGCCAGGGTCTCGGGAACCTCCGGGAAGGGGACGGTGCGGTCCGCCGCGTGGGCGTTGTAGTCGGCGTTGAACTCGGCCAGCGCCGCCGGGTCCTGTGCCACGCCGCGCGCCGCGAAGCCACGCTGCACCAGGGCGGCCACGCCGTCGCCGACGAAGCCGGTGACCTCGGCGAGGCTGAACGCCGCCAGGCCGCGCGCCGCCATCAGATGGTTGAGCGCCGCCGCGAGATCCGGCACCGAATCCACCAGCGTGCCGTCGAGATCGAATACCAATGTACGCGCAGCCATCACTTAACCTCTTTCGGGTAGCATCAGGAAATCAAAGGTGAACGACAAGCCTTTGACATGCCCTGCCTTGCACCGCTACTCGGATGCAGCATCAGTCTGTCAGCTACGGGAGCCCCATGCCAGCCACCGCCGTGATTCTCGCCGCCGGCTTCGGAACCAGGATGAAGTCGGCGATCCCCAAGGCGCTGCATCCGATCGCCGGCCGTCCGATGCTGCGTCATCTGATCGCCAGTTGCGAGGCGGTGTTCGACCGCGTGGTGGTGGTCGTCGGCCCCGACATGCTGGCGTTGCAGGCCGCCGCCGCGCCGCACAGCAGCGTGGTGCAGGCCGAGCGCCTGGGCACCGCGCATGCCGCGTTGCAGGCCGCTCCCCTGTTTGGTGATGGCGAGGTGGCGGTGCTGTATGCCGACAACCCGTTGATCTCACCCGTCACCCTGCAACGCCTGCTCGACCGGCGGCTGGCCGGCGATGTCGGTCTGGCGCTGCTGGCGATGCGCCCGGCCGACCCTGCCCGCTATGGCCGCGTGCTGGCCGAGGACGGCATCGTCGAGCGGATCGTGGAATATGCCGAGGCGACGCCGGCCGAACGCGCCACCCCGCTCTGCAACGCCGGCGTGCTGTGCGGCGCCGCCGCCGACATGCGCGCCTGGCTCGCCGCGGTGACCAACGACAATGCCAAGGGCGAATACTACCTCACCGACCTGGTCGCGCTGGCCCGCGCCGCCGGCCGCCAGGTGGCCGCGGTGGAGGCGCCGGAGGCCGAGTTGCGCGGCATCAACTCCCGCGCCGAACTGGCCGAGGCGGAGGCCACCGTGCAGGCGGCGCTTCGGCTGGCGGCAATGGACGCCGGCGTCACCATGACCGCGCCGGAGACGGTGTTCCTGTCCGCCGACACGGTGTTCGCGCCGGATGTCACGATCGGCCCCAACGTGGTGTTCGGCCCCGGCGTCACGGTCGAGACCGGTGCCGAAATCCGCGCGTTCTGCCATATCGAGGGCTGCCGGATCGGCCCGAACGCCATCATCGGGCCGTTCGCGAGGCTGCGGCCAGGCACCACGATCGGGCGCGCCGCGCATGTCGGCAATTTTGTCGAGCTGAAGGCGACCAGCCTCGGCGACGGCGCCAAGGCCAACCACCTCGCCTATCTCGGCGACGCTGAAATCGGGGCGGCCAGCAATATCGGCGCCGGCACCATCACCTGCAATTACGACGGCTTCGCCAAGCACCGCACGGTGATCGGCGAGGGCGTGTTCATCGGCTCCAACGCCACCCTGGTCGCCCCCGTGCGGGTCGGCGCAATGGCCTTCGTCGCCGCCGGCAGCACCATTACCGAAGGCGTGCCGGAGCAGGCGATGGCGTTCGGCCGCGCCCGGCAGGACACCAAGCCCGACCGCGCCCGCGCCTTCCGCGCCGCCCAGCACCCAAACAAGGAATAAATAGCCGAATGTGCGGCATCATCGGCGTCATCAGCGGCAGGCAGGCGGCACCTCTCCTGGTGGAAACCCTGCGCCGGCTGGAATATCGCGGCTATGACAGCGCCGGCATCGCCACGCTGGTGAACGGCGATATCGAGCGCCGTCGCGCGCCCGGCAAGCTGGCCAATCTGGCCGCCGTGCTGGAGGCGCAGCCGCTGCCCGGCACCACCGGCATCGGCCACACCCGCTGGGCCACCCACGGCGCGCCGACCGAGGGCAACGCCCACCCGCACGGCACCGCGCGGGTGTCGATCGTGCATAACGGCATTATCGAGAACCACGCCGAACTGCGCCGCGAACTGGAAGCGGCCGGGCAGCACTTCAGCTCGGAGACCGACACCGAGACCGTCGCCCAACTGGTGGACCTCCACCTGAAGCAGGGCATGACACCGGTGGAAGCCGCCGGCGCCGCATTTTCCCGGCTGGAGGGCGCCTATGCGCTGGCGATGCTGTTCGCCGGCTACCCGGAATTGCTGGTCGGCGCCTGCCACGGCGCGCCGCTGGCGGTCGGCTTCGGCGACGACGAGATGTATCTCGGCTCGGACGCGCTGGCGCTGGCCCCGCTCACCCGCCGCATCGCCTTCCTGCGCGACGGCGACTGGGCGGTGCTGAGCCGCAGCGACGCGCAGTTCTTCGACGCCGGCAACACCCGGGTGCAGCGCGAGATCAAGCTCACCTCGCTGTCCGGCGCCGCGGTCGGGCGCGGCAATTACCGGCACTTCATGGAAAAGGAGATGCACGAGCATCCCGCGGTGATCGCCGACACGCTGCACCGCATGATCAACCCGGCGACCCGCGCGGTGATGCTGCCGGAGCTGCCGTTCGATCCCGCCACCTTGTCCCGCGTGGTGCTCAGCGCCTGCGGCGGCGCCTATTTCGCCGCCCTCGCCGGCCGCACCTGGCTGGAGGAGATCGCCCGCATCCCGGCCGATGTCGATGTGGCCAGCGAATTCCGCTACCGCACGCCGCCGATGGGCGAGAAGGCGCTCGGCCTGCTGGTGTCGCAATCCGGCGAGACGGCCGACACCATTGCCGCGCTGCACTACATGCAGTCGCAAAACGTGCCGGTGCTCTCGGTGGTCAACGTGCCGGAAAGCACCATGGCGCGGCTGTCCGACGCAGTGATGCAGACCGTCGCCGGACCGGAAATCGCGGTGGCCTCCACCAAGGCGTTCACCGCGCAACTGACCGTGCTGGCCTGCATCGCGATCGCTTTCGCTCGCGGCCGCGGCGCCATCGACGCCGCCCGCGAACGGGCGCTGACCGACGCGCTGATGCAGGTGCCGGCCGCCGCCGCCGAGGTGCTGGACAACGCCGACCCGATCCGCGCCATCGCCGCCCGCATCGCCGAGGCGCGCGACGTGCTGTATCTCGGCCGTGGCGCCAACTTCGCAATCGCCCTGGAAGGGGCGCTGAAGCTCAAGGAAATCTGCTACATCCACGCCGAAGGCTACGCCGCCGGCGAGATGAAGCACGGCCCGATCGCGCTGATCGACAAATCCGTCCCGGTGGTCGCCATCGCCCCAAGCGGCCCGCTGTTCGAGAAAACCGCCTCCAATTTGCAGGAAGCCGCGGCGCGCGGCGGCCAGGTGGTCGTGTTCAGCGACGCCGAAGGGGCCGAAAAACTGCGCGGCATCGCCGCCGAGACGGTGATCCTGCCGAAGGTCGACCCGTTCGTGGCGCCGATCCTGTACGCCATCCCGGTGCAGTTGCTCGCCTATCACGTGGCGCTGCTGAAAGGCACCGATGTGGACCAGCCGCGCAATCTGGCGAAATCGGTCACGGTGGAGTGAGGCGAACCCGGGTTGGCGGTGGGCCGACACGGCTGCGAACGGCCCTGCCAACGCAACGATAAAACTCCCGCCGCGCTCGGGCCATTTGTTCCACGCATGCCTTGCCCTGATGGGGGATCTCCAGCCGCATTCGAGCGCGAACTCGCATGGTCGTAGCCGTCGCCCCAGTTCTCGCGCTGCGCCTCGCTCGGGGCGATCGCAGGATTGTTCGCGTATGGGAAGCCGGGCGGCGAACGATCTCCGTCGCGACCGCGATCAGGGAATCAGCACCGTGCTGCCGGTGGTCTTGCGGGCTTCCAGCGCGGTGTGGGCGGCGGCGGCGTCTTTCAGCGGGAAGCTCTGGTTGACCCGGATGGCGACCGCGCCCTGGCTCACCACGTCGAATAGATCCTGGGCGGAGGCCACCAAATCGGCGCGCTTGGCGGTGTAGGTGGCGAGGCTGGGGCGGGTCAGGAACAGGCTGCCCTTGGCGCCGAGCAGGCCGATTTCGATCGGCGGCACCGGGCCGGAGGCATTGCCGTAGGAAACCATCAGGCCGAGCGGCGCCAGGCTGTCGAGGCTGGCGGTGAAGGTGTCGCGGCCGATGCTGTCATAGACCACCGGCACCATGGCGCCGCCGGTGATGCGCTTCACTTCGCCGGGGATATCGGCGGTGCCGACGATGACATGGGCGGCGCCATGGGCGCGGGCCAGCGTCGCCTTTTCATCGGTGGAGACCACGCCGATGACGGTGGCGCCGAGATGTTTGGCCCATTGGCACATTATCAGCCCGACACCACCGGCCGCGGCATGCACCAGGATGGTCTGGCCGGACGCGACCCGGAAGGTGCGGCGCAGCAGGTACTGGGCGGTCATGCCCTGCAGCATCATCGCCGCGCCGGTGGTGAAATCGATCGCCTCGGGCAGGCGCACCAGGCGATCGGCGGCGATCGCGCGGGCGGTAGCGTAGGCGCCGATCGGGCCGCCGGCATAGGCGACGCGATCGCCCACCTTGAGGTCGGTCACACCGGCGCCGAGCGCGGTGATGGTGCCCGCACCCTCCATGCCGATGGTGGCCGGCAGCGGCGCCTTATAGAGCCCGGTGCGGAAATAGACGTCGATATAGTTGAGGCCGATCGCGGCGTGCTGCACCACGGCCTCACCGGGGCCAGGCTCCGGGGTGGGCACGTCCTCCCATTGCATGACGTCGGGGCCGCCATGGGCGTGGATGCGAATGGCATGGGTCATGGCGATTCCATTGCGTTGCAGGGGGGTGTGAGGCGGCGACAGGTGATCAGGCTCGCGCGGCCGGTGCGGGACGCGGGGCGAGCGCCAGGCTCTCGCCTTCAAGAGAGAGCAGGAAGCGCTTGGTGTCCAGCCCGTCGCCGCCGGAATAGCCGCCGATGCCGGTAGTCGCCAGCACGCGATGGCACGGGATGACGATCGGGATCGGGTTGGCTCCGTTGGCGCCGCCGACCGAGCGCGGGCTGCCGCCGGCCTCGCGGGCGATCTCGGCATAGGAGCGGGTTTCGCCGTACGGGATGCGGCTGAGCGCCGCCCAGACGCGCTGGCGATACGGTGAGCCGCGCGGTGCGAGCTTCAGGGTGAACCGGGTCAGCGCACCGTCGAAATAGGCGTGCAACTGATCGCGGGCGTCGCGCAGCAGCGGGGTTTCGCTCTGGTCGCGGCCCCAACCCCAGTCGATCGCCACCAGCGCGCCATCCTCTTCGGAGACGGTCAGATCGCCAACCGGGCTATGAAGCGAGAGCTGGGGCACGCGCGAGGGGTCCATCTGCAGGATCGGATTACGGCGATTCGATGGCACCGGCACGGCGGTGCTGTCAAGAGCGGGGTGGAGGGAAGGAGAGAGGGGGCCTGTTCTTTCATTGGCCTGGGCGGCGCGAAATGCATGGCGTCTTTGGTGCTGCGGTTGGAGTGTGTCCAGGCTCTCTGGATAGCACGGGTCGGGGAAGAATGTGCGAAATTATTCTCTATTACCTGATCGTTACTGCTCCAACGCCCGATAATAGAGAGTCATGATTCTTGTCAATTGCTGCGATCCGTTTCGATGCCGCGCCCTCGCAATAGTGCCGCCAGCGTCTGCGGCTGGTCCACCGGGAGCCCGCAGACGCCGGCACGGCAAAGATAGGCGGCCGGAGTGTCGGTGGTTTTGCCATAAGCCGGGTGGGAGGCCGGGAGGTCATCCGGGGCCGCGGCCCGCAGCACGCAGACCGCGGGGTCTGGCGAGGCGAGGGCGGCGGCCAGCAGCGCCTGACTGCGTGGGTCGGCGGGCGGGCCGGAGATGACGACGACGGCGCCTTCCTCGAGCAGATCGGCGGCGGCGAGCAGCGTCGGCACCGCGGCCAGGCTGTCGCCGAGCCCACCAAAGGCGGTCAACACCGCCTCCGCCCGCGCCCGATAGGCCGGTTCGCCGGTGAGGTGATAGAGCCGGGCGAGGATTTCGGCCATCAGGCCGTTCGCGCCGGGGGTGGCGTTGTCGGCGGCGACGCGCGGCCGGCCGGCCGGGCCGAACGGCACGTCCGCGGCGTCCGACGCGGTGGTGAAATAGCTGCTGCCGGCATCGGCGAACCAGGTCTCGGTGCTGGCGACCAGGGCGCGCGCCTGGGCAAGCCGCTCGGCCGCACCGGTGGCTTCGAACAGCGCCAGGGCGGCGCGCGCCATCGCGGCCTGGTCGTCCAGCAGGCCGGCGGCGGTGATCCGGCCGAGGCGCCAGGCATGCGCCAGCCTGCCGTCCGCGCCGGCCATCTGCGTCAGCACGAAATCGAATGCCTCGGCGGCGCGGGTGATCCAATCCGGCCTGCCGAACACCGCGCCGGCGCGACAGAGTGCGGCGATGGCGAGGCCGTTCCAGTCCGCCAGCACCTTGTCGTCCCGGCCGGGACGGACACGGCCGGCGCGGGCGGCGAGCAGGGTGGCGCGGGCGGCGGCGAGGGCGGCTTCGGCGGCGGCAGCGCCGGGTGGGGTGACCCGGCGCAGGATGGTGCGGCCTTCCCAGTTTCCCGCCGCCGTCACCTCATAGGCGGCCTTGAACGCCGGGCTGGCGGGGCCGAGCAGGCGGTCGATCTCCACCTCCGTCCAGACGTAGAAGCGGCCTTCCTCGCCTTCGCTGTCGGCGTCCTCCGAGGCGGCGAAGGCGGCGCGGCCGGCGACCGGCTCGGCGGTCATGTCGCGGGTGAGCCAGGTGACGGTCTCCGCCGCCCGGTCGGCCCACAGCGCATCGGGGGAAGCGGCGTGGGCCAGGGCAAGCAGTTCGAGAATCTGGGCGTTGTCGTAGAGCATCTTCTCGAAATGCGGGGCCAGCCATTCGGCGTCGGTGGAATAGCGCGCGTAGCCGCCGCCGAGATGATCGTAGATGCCGCCTTGCGACATGCGCAGCAGCAGCAGCAGCGTGGCGTCGCGGCCGGCGGCGGTGCCGGTTCGAAACGAGTCCTGCCACAGGAAGCGGAAGATCGGCGGATTGGGGAATTTCGGTGCGCCGCGCATGCCGCCATGCACCGCGTCGGTGGTGCGCAGCAGGGCGGCGGCGGCGCGGCCGAGATCGGCCGGTTGCGGCAGCGCGCCGGGGCGCTCGGCTGCCAGTGCGGCGATGCTGCCGGTGATGGCGCCGACATTGCGGGTGATCGCCTCGTGCTGGGTGCGATAGGCGTCGGCGATGCCCTGCAGCACCTGGCGGAACGACGGCTTGCCCCAGCGCGGCTCGGGCGGAAAATAGGTGCCGCCCCAGAACGGATCGCCGGCGGGGGTGAGAAACATGGTGAGCGGCCAGCCGCCCTGCTCGCCGAGCACGTGCAGCGCGGACATGTAAAGATGGTCGATGTCCGGACGTTCTTCTCGATCGACCTTGATATTGATGAAAAGAGCGTTCATCACGGCGGCGGTGGCCGGATCTTCGAATGACTCATGCGCCATGACGTGGCACCAGTGACAGGCGGCATAGCCGATCGACAGCAGGATGGGGCGATCGAGTGCTGCGGCTTCAGCCAGGGCGGCCGGCCCCCAGGCGCGCCAATGCACGGGGTTTTCCGCATGCTGCAAGAGATAGGGAGAGGTCTGCTCGGACAGCAGGTTCTTCGCCGGGCCGGGGGTGGCCGGAGCGGCGGTGAGATCGGTCATGCGCTCTCCTTTCGCGGGGCAGCGGCGCGGCGGACGGATGGCAGCGGCAGGCCGGGCTGCGTGCGGGGACATCATCCGATGACCGGTCCCGCCGAGCGGTCATTGGCTCATGACGCATATAAGCGCCAATCGCGCAAGCCGTGGCGGAACAGAGTTGGGTGCGGCGAGGATGAAAGAACAGGGCCGGGGGCGCGATCCGGGACCGGCCCAGCCGATCAGGCTGCACTACGGGGACCCGGTTGCCGCAGATCGCCGGCTCCTGCCGCCCGACTGGATGGCACTCTTGTCCGACCATAGGGACACGATATTCGCCGTCGCGGCTGGCGGGGGGCGGAGCGCGCTGACCGTGCTTCGGATCAGCGGGCCGGCAGCGGGGGCGGCGCTGGACACGCTGGCTGGCACGCGGCCGAGGGCACGGATGGCCGCGCTGCGCGACCTGTGTACTGCGGACGACGAGCGCCTGGACCGCGCCCTGGTGCTGTGGTTCCCGGCGCCGCGCAGCTACACCGGAGAAGATTGCGCCGAACTGCAGATGCATGGCGGGCGCGCCGTGCTTGCGGCCGTGTCTGCCCGCCTGCTCGAACTCGGGCTGCGACCGGCGGAAGCGGGAGAGTTCACCCGGCGCGCGTTCCTCAACGGGCGCATCGACCTGCTGGAGGCCGAGGCGGTCGCCGATCTGGTCGCCGCCGAGACCGCGAGCCAGCGCCGGCAGGCATTGCGACAACTCGACGGCGCGCTCGGGACGGTCTATCGTGACTGGTCGAAACGGCTGCTCGGGCTGCTGGCGCAGCAGGAAGCGCTGATCGATTTTCCCGACGAGGATCTTCCTCTTGAGGTGGAAGCGGCGGGCCGCGTCGAACTGCTGCGGTTATTGGAGGAAATCGGCGCTCACCTTGCCGATGATCGTCGCGGCGAGCGGGTGCGGGATGGGTTGGTATTCGCGATCGCGGGGCCGCCGAACGCCGGCAAGTCGACGCTGATCAACGCCATTGCGCAGCGCGATGTGGCAATCGTGTCTCCCCACCCCGGCACCACGCGAGACCTCCTGGAGGCGCGGGTTGATCTAGCGGGAGTCGCCGTGACGCTAGTGGATATGGCCGGGTTGCGGGAAACGACGGATGCAATTGAGGCCGAGGGCGTGAAGCGGGCCAGGGCGTCGATTGCCACTGCGGATTTGGCGATCTTGCTTACCGCGGCCGACGAACCGTGGCCCGGCACGGCAATACCGCCTCGCAGCGATCTGCGGGTGACGACCAAGATCGACCTCGTCCCAGGATGGCGCGGCGCAGGCCTGGGCATCAGCGCCATGACCGGCGCCGGGATGGCCGAACTGCTCGATATCCTCGGCGCGCGGGCGCAGGCGCTCATCGCCGAGAGCGGCGCGCCGGCTCTGACCCGGCCGCGCCATCGGGCAGCACTGATGGAAGCGAGCGGGCGTCTGGCGGCCGCCAGGGATGCCGCATGGCCGGAGTTGCGCGCGGAAGACCTGCGGATGGCGCTGCGGGCGATCGGACGGATAACCGGGGCGGTTGGAGTGGAAGATGTTCTTGATTCCATCTTCTTTCAGTTCTGTATTGGCAAATAGCGGCGGCTCGGGAGTTGGTTGATGGCGCATGACGGTTATTATGACGTGGTAGTTGTCGGCGGCGGCCATGCCGGCTGCGAAGCCGCCGCAGCCGCGGCGCGGGTGGGTGCGCGGACGCTGCTGCTGACCCATCGGCTGGCGACCATCGGCGAAATGTCGTGCAATCCGGCGATCGGCGGCATCGGCAAGGGTCACCTGGTCCGTGAGGTGGATGCGCTGGATGGGTTGATCGGACGGGCGGCCGACATGGCCGGCATCCATTTCAAGCTGCTCAATCGCAGCAAGGGGCCGGCCGTGCGGGGTCCCCGGGCGCAGGCGGACCGGGCGCTGTATCGGCGCGCGATCCAGGCTCTGCTCGCCGAGCAAGACGGGCTGTCGATCGTCGAAGCAAGCGTCGAGGATCTCGACATCGGGCCGGATGGGCGGATCGCGGCCCTTCTGTGCGGCGATGGGACACGCATCCGCTGCGGCACAGCCGTGTTGACCGCCGGGACATTCCTGCGGGGCATGATCCATGTCGGTTCGGCGAGCCGTCCGGCTGGCCGCGTTGGCGAAGCGCCGTCCACCGGGCTGGCTCTCGCGCTCGCCAGGCTCGACCTGCCACTAGGGCGGCTGAAGACCGGGACCCCCCCGCGGCTGGACCGCCGGAGCATCGACTGGGACGGCTTGGAGGCGGATTGGGGCGACACCGAGCCGGAGCCGTTCAGCCCGCTGACGACGACGATCAGCAATCGCCAGATCGCCTGCCGCGTCACCGGGACGACCGCGGCCACGCATGCGATCATCAAGCAGAACCTGCATCTCTCGGCGGTCTATGGCGGGCAGATCAGCGGGCGGGGGCCTCGGTATTGCCCATCGATCGAGGACAAGGTGGTGCGGTTCGCCGAGCGGGATCGGCATCAGATATTCTTGGAGCCTGAGGGGTTGGACGACGACACCATCTATCCGAACGGGATTTCAACCAGCTTACCGGCCGAAATCCAGGCACTGCTGGTCGCCAGCATCCCCGGACTTGAGCACGCCAGGATCATCCGACCAGGCTATGCAGTAGAGTATGACTTCATCGATCCACGCGCGTTGACGCCGGGGCTGGAGTTGAAGGCGCTGCCTGGCCTGTTCCTGGCCGGGCAGGTGAACGGCACGACGGGATATGAGGAGGCAGCGGCGCAGGGGGTCATTGCCGGCATCAACGCGGCCCGTGTGGCCGGCGGTCATTCGACCGTGATGTTGGGCCGGGACCAGGCCTATATCGGCGTGCTGATCGACGATCTGACCACGCTCGGCGTCAATGAGCCGTATCGGATGTTCACCTCGCGCGCGGAATATCGCCTGTCGCTGCGGGCCGACAACGCGGACCTCCGCTTGACCGAGATTGGGGTCCGTTGGGGGTGTGTCGGGTCGGACCGCGCTGTCCATTTCCGTCGGCATGCCGAGACGCTGGCCGCCGCGCTGCGTCAGGCACGTGCCGAGGTGCCGAGCGCGAGCGCGCTTCGTGAGGCTGGGCTTGGCGACCAGGCGGGCCGGCAGCCGCGGAGTGTCATGGAACTTGTTAAAAATGAAATTTCAGAATTAAGTAGACACGCGTATATGAGTTGTA
>DATJEA010000015.1:0-9639 GCA_035497095.1 Acetobacteraceae bacterium
TATCGCTGGCCGTTCGTCCCGCACCGCCTGCGCCTGCGCGTCCCCGGCCTCCGCCGCCCGAAACCGCCCGACTGAGCGGAAAGACTCATGCCAGCAGGCAGCAATGCCGGCGCTTGCCGCGCGGCCTGTGGCCGCCCCCGATGCTAACGGCAGCATCCGGGATGGCGCTTGCATGTGAAATCGCCGGCCGGTTCAGCGCAGTCCCGATCAACAGCAAGCGCCATCAGAGCCAAAAGTTTTTTTGTTTCTTTTTGTTCACAAAAAGAAGCCCTTCCTTCCGCCCGATCGGACGTTGCCCTAGCTGCCGGCGCGGCTGCGCACCTCGGTGAACACCCGCAGCCAGTTGCCGGCGCAGACCTGCTCGACCTCGGCGCCGCTCATGCCGCGACGGACCAGCGCCTCGGCCAGTTCGTGATGGCGGGCGAAGTTCGGCATCTCTTCCTCGGCGATGCCGGCCGGCATGTCGGTGCCGATGCCAACATGCTCCACCCCGATCGCGTCGATCAGGCGGAACATGTGCTCGATCATGCCTTGCAGCCGCTCCTCCCACAGCACGGCGATCCAGGCGCCGACCACGCCGCCGCTGTCGGCCACCATGCGGGCGTAGTCCGGGCTGATGAACCGCTTATGGCCGCCATCCGGCCGGTCCGGCCAGGCCAGGTTGGCGTGGGTGCACAGGAACGGCCGGCTCGCCGCCGCCGCGACGCCGCGCGTGGTCGCCTCGGTGCAATGCGCCACATCGACGATGATGCCGAGCCGCTCCATCCGCCGCACCGCATCGGCGCCGAATGCGGTCAATCCGCCATGCACCGGCGGCGCGGTCTGGATATCGCCGGTCTCGTTCGGCACGTAATGGGTGAGCTGGATGCTGCGCACGCCGCGCGCCGCCATCGCGTCCAGCCGGTCCAGGTCGCCCTCCAGGAAGTCGCAGCCCTCGACCGCCAGCACGATCGACGGCGCCGCGTCGCTGATCTCGCCCGGTTCGCGGGCGATGCGGAAACCGCAGGCATCATAGGCATCGAGCGCCGCGTTGGTCGCCGCCAGGCACTCGCCCGGCTTGGCGTCGCGCACCTGGCGGATCGACCTGGTGGCCAGGTCGCGGCGGATCACCGGGGCATCGGCGACGGCCGCCACCACGCAGGCGGCGACGCCGCCCGGTTGCATGCTGTCGAGCACCGAGCGGTCGATTTCGGGGTTGCGGGTGCGCCCCGCATGGGTGTGCATGTCGATGATCATGCGCTGAGGCTGACCCACAACCGCCCGCAGTGCAACCTCCCGCCCTTGCGCCGGAGGGCCTGGTTGCGCATGTTGACGTGGCACAACGGCCGCGCCGAACGGCGTCCGCGGGCGGGATCGTGCGGATTTGGAGAACCCCCGATGGACGGCGGCAGCGACAGTCGACGCATCACCATTCACCAGCCGGCCGACTTTGCCGGCATGCGCGCCGCCGGCCGCCTCGCCGCCGAGACGCTGGACATGATCACCGAGCATGTCCGCCCCGGCGTCTCCACCGACCAGCTGAACCAGCTCTGCCACGACTTCATGCTGGCGCATCACGCGGTGCCGGCGACGCTGAACTATCGCGGCTACCCGAAATCGCTGTGCACGTCGATCAACCATGTGGTCTGCCACGGCATCCCCGGCGAGCGGCTGCTGGAAGCGGGCGACATCCTCAACATCGACGTCACCGTGATCCTCGACGGCTGGCATGGCGATTGCAGCCGGATGTATTGCGCCGGCCCGCCCTCCACCAAGGCGCGCAAACTGATCGAGGTCACCCACGAGGCGCTGATGCGCGGCATCGCCGCCGCGGTGCCCGGCGCCACCTTCGGCGATATAGGCCACGCCATCCAGAGCTATGTGGAGCCGCAGCGCTTCAGCGTGGTGCGCGATTTCTGCGGCCACGGCATCGGCCGGCGCTTCCACGAGGCGCCGAACGTGCTGCATTACGGCAAGCCCGGCGAGGGCGCGACGCTGAAGCCCGGCATGTTCTTCACTATCGAGCCGATGGTGAACGCCGGCCGCCCGGAGGTGAAAATCCTCGACGATGGCTGGACCGCAGTGACCCGCGACCGCAGCCTGTCGGCGCAGTTCGAGCATATGATCGGCATCACCGAGACCGGCTGCGAGGTGTTCACCCTGTCGCCGGCCGGCATCTTCAATCCGCCCTACCCGACGGCGTGATGCCGGCGCCGCATGTCACCACGCAGAAACTGCGCTTCTGCGACACCGACAGCCTCGGCCACATCAACAACGCCGTCTATGCGGTGATGCTGGAGGCCGGCCGCGCCGAAATGGTGCAGCAGGCCGGTCTGCTCGCCCCACGCGCCGAGTTCGGCGTGGTGATCGCCCGGCTGGAGCTGGATTTCCTGCGCGAGATGACCTGGCCCGGCGATATCCGCATCGAAAGCGCGTTCCACCGGCTGGACGCCAGGCGGATGCATATGCGCCAGCGCCTCTACCAGGGCGAAACCCTGGTCGCCCGCGCCGGCAGCACGCTGGCGGTGATCGACACCGCGACACGGCGCGCGGTGCCGCTCAGCGAGGCTTGGCTCGGCGTGTTCGGCCGGTGGCTGGTGCCGGAGTTTTAGGAAAAGGAAGAGTCTTCTTTTTGTGAACAAAAAGAAGCAAAAAAACTTTTTATTCATTGGAGTCCCGGACCATGGTCCGGGACTCCAATGGATGAGGTTTTTGCGCGCTTCCCTGCTTACGCGCTCTTCTTCATGATCTCGTCCGCCACGTTGCGCGGCACCGGATCGTAGTGATGGAACTGCATGGTGAACGAGGCGCGGCCCTTGGTCATGCTGCGCAGGTCGGAGATGTAGCCGAACATCTCCTTCAGCGGCACGTGCGCCCGCACCATCACCGTGCTGCCGGCGCTCTCCTGGTTCTGGATCATGCCGCGGCGGCGGTTGAGGTCGCCCACCACGTCGCCGACATGGTCGTTCGGGGTGGTCACCTCGACGTCCATGATCGGCTCCAGGATGATCGGCCCGGCCTTCTTCATGCCCTCGCGGAAGCAGGCCTTGGCGGCGATTTCGAACGCCAGCGCGCTCGAATCGACGTCATGGTACTTGCCGTCGACCAGCGTGTATTTGAAGTCCACCGTCGGGAACCCGGCCAGCACGCCGGACTCGGCCTGCACCTTGATGCCCTTGTCCACCGCCGGGATGTATTCCTTCGGCACCGTGCCGCCGACCACCTTGTTCTCGAAGATCACGCCGCCATTGCGCTCCATCGGCTCGAAGACGATCTTCACCTCGGCGAACTGGCCCGAGCCGCCGGTCTGCTTCTTGTGCGTGTAGGTCTCGGTGTGGCTCTTGCTGATGGTCTCGCGATAGGCCACCTGCGGCGCGCCGATATTGGCCTCCACGCCGTATTCGCGGCGCAGCCGGTCGATGATGATGTCCAGATGCAGTTCGCCCATGCCGGAGAGGATGGTCTGGCCGCTCTCCTGGTCGGTCTTGAGCCGCAGCGAGGGGTCCTCGCCGGCCAGCTTCTGCAGGCCGATGGTCATCTTCTCCACCGAATCCTTGGTCTTCGGCTCCACCGAGATGTCGATCACCGGCACCGGGAAGGTCATCCGCTCCAGCACCACCGGGTCATCGGCGCTGGCCAGCGTGTCGCCGGTGCCGGTGTCCTTCAGGCCGACGAAGGCGGCGATGTCGCCGGCATGGACCTCCTTGATCTCGGCGCGCTTGTCGGCGTGCATCTGGAACATGCGGCCGACCCGCTCCTTGCTCTCCTTGGTGGTGTTGAGCACGGTATCGCCGCTTTTCAGCGTGCCGGCATACACTCGCACGAAGGTCAGCGTGCCGTATTTGTCGTTGATGATCTTGAACGCCAGCCCGGCGAACGGCGCGTCCGGATCGGCCTTGATCCGGCGGCGGTCGCTGAACTCACCATCTTCCTCGCCCTCTTCGGCGGCGACCGAGATGCCCGGCACGTCGATCGGGCTCGGCAGGTAGTCCAGCACGGCGTCGAGCAGCGGCTGCACGCCCTTGTTCTTGAACGAGGAGCCGCACAGCACCGGGCGGAAGGCGCCGGAGATGGTGCCGGTCTTGATCGCCCGCTTGAGGGTCTCGACCGAGACGTCGCCCTTGTCGAAATACTCTTCCATGCCGGCGTCATCGACGCTCAGCGCGGTGTCCAGCAGGATCTGGCGGTACTCTTTCGCCTTTTCCATCAAATCGGCGGGTATCTCCTCATCATGGAACTTGGCGCCCAGTTCGCCGCCCTCCCAGATGATCGCCTTCATCTCCACCAGGTCGACGAGGCCGACGAAGCTGTCCTCGGTGCCGATCGGCAGTTGCAGCGGCAATGCCACGATGTCCAGCTTCTCCTTCAACGTGTCGAAGGCGCGGTAGAAATCGGCGCCGGTGCGGTCCAGCTTGTTGATGAAGATGATGCGCGGCACGTTGTAGCGGTCGGCCAGGCGCCAGTTGGTCTCCGACTGCGGCTGCACGCCGGCCACGCCCTCGATGATGAACACCGCGCCATCCAGCACGCGCAGCGAACGGTTCACCTCGATATTGAAATCGATATGGCCGGGGGTGTCGATGATGTTGATCCGGTGGTCTTTCCACTGGCAGGTCACCGCCGCCGAGGTGATCGTGATGCCGCGCTCACGCTCCTGGTCCATGTAATCGGTGGTGGTGTTGCCGTCATGCACTTCGCCAATGCGATGCGACACGCCGGTATAGTACAGAATCCGCTCGGTCGTGGTGGTCTTGCCGGCATCGATATGCGCGGTGATGCCGATGTTGCGGAGCTTATCAAGCGAAATTACGGACACGGTAGCCTCCAATCGGCCCTGGCGAGGGGCCATCAATCGCCCCGCCGGGGCCACGTTCAGGCATAGCACGAATGACGCGACGAGGTACCCGCCCCGCGCGCCTGATGGGTCCCGGCGCAGTGGCCGGTCTGGATTTGCCGCCTGAATGCCCGCAGCGCCGCGCTATTGCAAGCACGAGTTTGCGGTCTGCCTGCATGCCAGTCCTTCGCCGGACCGCCTTCTGGCGCTGGGCGCTTACCACGCTTTAACCATACATAAGCCGCGATCGCCAGTATACTGCAACACATGGATACACGGGCCGTTCAGGCGATGATCCGTTTCGGGCTGGGCCGCAGGGCGACGGAGGCGCTGCCGAACGACCCGATCGGCTGGCTGGCCGGTCAGCTCGATGGCCCCGATCCGGCCTTGCAGCGCCCGGCGCCCGACACCGTGGTCGGCCTCACCGCGATCCGTGAGGATCGCAAGATGCCGGTGATGCAGGGCGAGCCACGCCGCGCCGTGCTGGTGCGCCAGGCCGGCACCGCCGCCGCGATGGACACGCTGCTGGCCACCGACACGCCGTTCCGCGAGCGGCTGGTGTGGTTCTGGGCCAATCACTTCAGCATCAGCTACCGCCAGGGGAGCGTCGGCCCGATCGCCCAGGCCTATGTGCGCGAGGCGATCCGCCCGCATGTCACCGGCCGCTTCGTCGACATGCTGCGCGCGGTCATGCACCACCCGGCGATGCTGATGTATCTGGAAAACACCACCTCGGTCGGTCCGAACTCGCCGGCCGGCCGCAGGCGCAAGGTCGGCCTCAACGAGAACCTGGCCCGCGAATCGCTGGAACTGCACACCGTCACCCCGGCCTCCGGCTATACCCAGGCCGATGTTACCGCCTATTCGGCGATCCTCACCGGCTGGTCGGTCGATATGAACGCCGACCCGCCCGGCTTCAAATTCCGCCCCTACGCGCATGAGCCCGGCGCCAAGACGGTGATGGGCCGCGTCTGGCCGCCCGGCCAGGCCGGCGGCGAGCAGTTTTTCGACTGGCTCGGCACCCACCCCGCGACCATGCACAACCTCGCGGTGAAGCTGGTGCGCCACTTCGCGGCCGACATCCCGCCGCCCGATGCGGTGGCGCGGGTGGAAGCCGTGCTGCGCGACACCGGTGGCGACCTGCGCGCGGCGGCGATGGCGGTGGTGGCGCTGCCGCAGGCCTGGACCCCGCTCACCAAGCTGCGCACGCCGATGGACTATGTGGTCGCGGTGCTGCGCTGCTTCGACCTGTCGATGGGGCCCAGGGTTCGGCCGGCCGGCTGGATGGCCCAGCTCGGCCAGCCGTTCATGGGCGCCGAGCTGCCCAATGGCTGGGCCGACACCGCCGCCAACTGGGCCGCGCCGGCGATGCTCATGCGCCGCATCGACTGGGCCACCGCGATCGCCGGCCGCGCCCGCGCGCAGGACCCGCGGCGGCTCGCCGAGGCGGCGCTCGGCCCGCTGCTGCCGACCGCCTCATTGCTGCGCATCGCCCGCGCCGGCTCGCGCCCGGAAGCGATCACCATGCTGATCGCCGCGCCGCAATTCCAGAGGAGATAGCGATGGCGCAGCACCGCCCGTCCGGCTGCCCCGAGGATCGGCGCAACCCCAAAGCCGGCGGTGTCGTGCTCACCCGCCGCGCGGCGCTGCTCGGCCTGGCCGGCGCCGTCACCCTCGGCGGCAGTTCGCTGGCGCTGGCCGCCGCGCCCACCAGGCAGCGTTTCGTGGTGGTGCTGCTGCGTGGCGCGCTGGACGGCATGTCGGCCGTGGTGCCGTATGGCGACCCGGGGCTGGCGGCGCTGCGCGAGACGCTGCTGCCGCCGCAGCCGGGCGGCGCGCCCGACCCCAGGACCGGCGACGCGCTGCTCGACCTCGGCGGCTTCTACGGCCTGCACCCGTCGCTCGCCGGGCTGCACGGGCTGTATCGCGCCAACCAGTTGCTGCCGCTCCATGCGGTGGCCGGCAACTGGCGCATGCGCAGCCATTTCGAGGCGCAGGACTGCATGGAATCCGGCGCCGACCACCGCATGACCAGCGGCTGGCTGAACCGCGCCGCCGGCCAGTTGCAGGCCAATGCCCCGACCAAGGGTAAATCCTCGATGGGCACCGCGGTGGCGTTCAGCCCCGGCCTGCCGCTGCTGCTGCGCGGCGCCACCAGGGTGGGAACCTGGCTGCCCGACATGGCGCTGCATCCCGACATGGAACTGTATCGCGCGATCGCCGATATGAGCCACGACGATCCGCTGCTCGGTCCGGCGGTCGCCGAGGGGCTGCGCGAACGTGGCTTCAGCGATGCCGCCATGGCCGGTGCGCCGCGGCCGCGCGGCTTCGGCTTCGCCACCCTGGCCGGCGCCGCCGGCAAGCTGCTGGCTGCCCCCGGCGGGCCCCGGCTGGCCGCGCTGGAGGCCGGCGGCTGGGACACCCATGTCGCCCAGGCCCGGCGCCTCGCCGCCCCGCTGCGCACGCTGGACGAGGGGCTGATGGCGCTCAAGGCCGGGCTCGGCGATGCCTGGGCCGAGACCGCGGTGCTGGTGATCACCGAGTTCGGCCGCACCGCGCGGGTGAACGGCACCAGCGGCACCGACCACGGCACCGGCACCATCGCCTTCCTGCTCGGCGGCAGCGTCGCCGGCGGGCAGGTGCGCGCCAACTGGCCCGGCCTCACGCCCGCCAACCTGTTCGAAAACCGCGACCTGGCGCCGACCACCGATCTGCGCGCGGTGGCCAAGGGCGTGCTGGCCGCCCATCTCGGGCTGAACCCGGCGGCGCTGGCCAAGGTGTTCCCCGACAGCGCCGATGCGCCGCCGCTCGGCGGCCTGGTGCGGGGCGCATAGCGAAGCAAGGCTTCTTTTTGTGAACAAAAAGAAGCAAAAAAACCTCATTCATTGAAGTGTTGTGGCAACACTCCAATGAATGAAGTTTTTTGCGCGCTTTTTTACAAAAAAGCGCTGCTTCCTTCCTTGGCCCTCAGCCGATATCGGCCGCCATCAGCTTCGGCAGATCGGCACTCATATGCAGTTCCTTCACCAGTTGCGGCTGCTGGGCCACCATCTTCTTGCGGATCGCCGTGACTTCGGCCTCCGGGGCATCCTTCACCGCCACCTTATGCGCCTTCAATTCGCCCAGCGCATGCGTCTGCGCCTTGCCCATGTTGTCGCGGTAGGTGGCAATATTGGCGGCCCAGGTGTCGATCAGCAGTTTTTGCAAATCAGCCGGCAGCGAGGCATGGAAGCGCTGGCTGAGCATCGGAATATATTCATTGATGTTCTGGTTGTCCTGGAAGGTGGATTTCACCCCGGCTTCCCACAATTTGGAGCTGAAGCAGCTTTCATTGGTGGTGATCAGCCCGTCGAACGTGCCCTGCGACAGCGCCAGCGGCACATCCGGCCACGAGGTGGTGTTCGGGATGGCGCCGAAGAACCGGGTCCGCCAGGCCAGCGCGGCCCCGCCGGCATTGCGGATCTTCATGCCCTTCAGGTCGTCATAGCCGTTCAGCGGCTTGGTCGCCGAGTACCAGTTCTGCGTGCCCAGTTCCAGCCACGGCCCCAGCACCTGCACGTGCAGCCGCTTCAGCAACTGGGCGTTGATCGAGGCGCCGGTCTTGCCGTCCGCCACCTTGCGCACGATGCCGAGATCGAGCCCGAACATCATCGGCAGGCTGACGAAATCGCAATCCGGGATGAAGCCGGTCAGCACCCAGGTGCCGGGGCAGGCCATTTCCACCTGGCCCTGCACCAGCGCCTTGGCGACGTTGGAATCCTTGAACAGCGCGCCGGCGCTGAACAGCTCGGTCTTGATCCGCCCGCCCGAGGCCTTCTCGACCTTGGCGAGAAAATCCGCCACCGAGACGTTGCGCATATGCGTCGGCGCGGTATCCAGCGAGACCCGCAGCTTGAAGGTTTCGGCCGCCCGCACCGGGCGCGACACGAGCCCCGCCGAGGCGAGTGCTGCGGCGCCGAGGGCAAACTGGCGGCGGTGGATTGCAGAATTCATTTCAGTCCCTTCCCATTGTGCCGGTTTCGTTACGTTATGCAATGCCCGGTCACTATCCCCCCGTCTAGCAGAACTCGGTGCCATTCTCCAAGCTCTCCCCGGAGCCGGGATGCGCGCATGGCGAATCCGGCGGCGACCAGCGCCAACCGGACGCCGCCACCGCCCGGCCTCCGGCGCGTTGTACGATGCGCAATTCGTGGTGGGTCTGCCCGACCGGCAGGCTCCGCGTGCCCGGCCGCAACCGCATCAGCCATGATCCGGCGGAAAAGCCCGCGCCGGCCGGCCGGCGCGCGTTCAGCGCACCAGGCGTGCCGCGGCGCTGCCGGCCACGCTGCCATATTGCGGCAGGCCGTAGACCGCGCAGTTCGCCTCGGTCGACGATGATCCGGTCATCCTGATCTTGAGCGCGACGACCTCGGTGCAACCGTTGACCGCCGACGATCCGGTGAAGGTCATCGACGCGTTCGGCGTGTAGATGAGTCCGCTCACCGGCATCCCGGTGCTGCCGGTAACACTGTTGGCGCTGGTCGAGGTGCTGGCATAGAGCACGCCAGGCACGCCGCCGCTGGTGGTCTGGCTGTCCGGCGCGCTGAGACTGGCCGAACTCGACCCGGAGAAGTTGATGCTCCCCGAGGAGATGATGGTCACTCCGCTGCCGACCAACTGCCCCGAACTGCTGAACGAGATGTCGCCGTTCACGACGTAAAGGCCGGGATTCATCGTCAGGGTCTGGCTGCCGGATACGGTGATGCTGGAATAGGTGCCGGGGCTGATCGTCCCGCCGCTGCTGCCGGTCAGCCGGAAGGCGGTGCCGCTCCCTGGACGCAGGCCGG
>DATJEA010000016.1:0-9556 GCA_035497095.1 Acetobacteraceae bacterium
CGCTCTGGATGGTGAGCGTCAGCGCTCGACTCAGATGCTCGAGGGCCTTATTCTCGTTTCCAGTTCTGACGCCGACCGACGCCGCTCCCAACAGCGCGTCGATGTGCTTGTCCTCAGCAACTCTTATCGGCCGCTCTACAACACCGCCACCCTGGCGACGATCGCGGCCGTTGTCACCACCGTCATCGGAGCACCGATCGGCTACGTTCTGGTCCGCCACCGCGGCAGCCGGCTTTCCGCGGCGCTGGACATGGCTGGTATCGTCCCGTTTGCGGTCTCCGGCACTGTGCTGGGCATCGGGCTCATCACCGCCTTTAACAGCGGCTGGCTGACGCTCACGGGCGGGTGGCTCATCCTGGTTGTCGCCTACATGGTCCGCAAGCTGCCGTTCGGCATCCGCTCGGCCAGCGCCGCTGTGCATCAGATCGATCCCAGTCTGGAAGAGGCCTCGATCAACCTCGGCGTCTCGCCATTGAAAACTTTCCTGACCCTGACCGTGCCGATGATGTCCGGCGGCCTGGTGGGCGGCATGGTGCTGATCTGGGTCACCGTTGCCTCCGAACTCAGCTCCACCATCGTTCTCTACAGCAGCGACTGGGTGACGATGACCGTGCTGATGTTCCAGACCTTGGAAGGCACCGCGCCCGGCCGATCCGCCGCGGCCGCAACGATCCTCACCCTGTTTGCCGCCATCCCGCTGCTGCTTGTCTATCGCGTCCTGCGCCGACAGGACAGTTCCCTGCTCTGACGCCAACCGGGCTGACCGGAGCCTCGTGACCGCCTTGATGCGCCGATGAACGGCGTCCATCGAACCCGGATGTCGTGCGGGTCGCGGCTCCAGAACAACGCTTCGCCCGCCGCCATGTCGGATGCGTGCGGCTCTCCGATCAGCAACCTGCCGCCCGCACCGCGCTGGCCGCGAACAGCCGCCGGCCAGGCTCGTTCAGATGCGGTGGCAAGGCTTCCTATCGGGTCCCGCCCTTAGTAGGTCGCTGACACCTCAGCGTTGCGGGCTGCCGGCGCCTCCGCGGTGGCGGCCGCGAGATCGGCCAGATAATGCGCGCGCGCCGGCTCGTGCAGCAGCGACAGCATCAGATGCAGCCCCGGCGGCCGTCGCACCAGGCCAGGCACCCAGCCGCGCCGCGCCATGCCGGCCGCCACCGCCTCCATGTCTCGCCCGCCGGCGCCGAACGCCAGGATGGACAGATCCGGCGCGCCGAACATCCGCATGCCAGGGATCGCGTTGATCCCGGCGGCATAGCCATCGGCCATCGCCAACAGCCGTTCGGCAATGTGCATATAACCATCCCGCCCGAGGAAGCGCAGCACCGCCCAGGCCGATGCCACCGCGCCGCCGGGCCTGGTGCCCACCAGCGTCCCGGTGGCGAAGCGCCCGTTCGGCCAGACATCCAGATCGAACCCGCCCGCCGCCGCCCGCGCCTCATCGCGGAAGAACAAGGTGGAGGCCGGTTTCGGGCAGAAGCCGAACTTATGCAGGTCTGCCGACAGCGACGCCACGCCGGCATTGGCGAAGCCGAATTCCGGGATCGGCCGGCCCAGTGCCCGCGCAAATGGCGCGAAATACCCGCCGACGCAGGCATCCACGTGCAGCCACACCCCACGCCGGGCCGCCAACTCCGACAGCGCCGGAATCGAGTCGACCACGCCATACGGAAAACATGGCACCGAGCCCACCAGCAGGATGGTATCGGCATCCATCGCCGCCTCCATCGCCGCCGGATCGGCCCTGAGATCGGCGCCCACCGGCACCCGCCGCACCGGCAGGTCCATCAGCACGGCGGCCTTGTCGAACGCCGGATGGGCGGTTTCCGGCAGCACCAGGTTGCCGCGATGCGCCGCATCGTGCCGCTGCGCGCGCGCCCAATCGCGGCACGCCTTCACCGCCAATACGATGCTCTCGGTGCCACCGCTGGTCATCCGCCCGGCGGCCCCCGGCGTGGCGCCGAACAGGTCGAGCGCCATGCCCACCACCTCCTCCTCCATCCGCCGCAGGCTCGGGAAGGCGCGGCGGGCGCCCAGCGCATTCTCGCTGAAAAACGCCATGAAGGCATCGCGGCCCACCCCGGCCACCTCGTCGGTGGAGCCGAACATATAGAGCGGCACCCGCCCGCCCCGCCAATCGGTATCGCCGGCCGCCATCCGCTCCAACTCGGCGAAAATCTCGCCGCGGGCCAGGCCGTGGGCGGGAAAGCCGATGCGCTCACTCATGACGGTCTCCGAATGGTGGCGGGAGGCGCTTGCGTTGCATGCTATGCGTTATATCATACGCCAAAGAACGGGAAAATCCGCCGTGAACCAACGCCTGCCGCCCGCCACTTTCCCCCTCGCGCCCGTGCATCGCGGCGACACGCTCGGCGAGCAGGCCTGTCGCAGCCTGCGCGCCGCCTTGCGCCGGGGCGCCCTGGCGCCGGGCGAGAAACTCGCCACCAGGCGGATCGCCGCCACGCTTGGCGTCAGCCTCACCCCGGCGCGGGAGGCGCTCAATCGCCTGGTCGCCGAACGGGTGCTGGAACAGCGCGACGACCGCACCATTGCGGTGCCGGAGCTCACCCGCGCCCGCTACCGCGAATTGCTGCTGATCCGCCTGGAACTGGAAACCCTGGCCGCCCGCCTCGGCTGCGCCGCCCTCGCCGCCCCCGCCACGCTGGCCCGCCTGCGCGCGCTATACGACGCGCAGCAGGCGGCGTTCCTGGCCCGCGACCCGGCCGCCACGCTGCAATTGAACGTGGACTTCCACTTCACCCTCTATGCCGCCGCCGCCATGCCGACGCTGCTGCAGATCATCGAATCGCTCTGGCTGCAAGCCGGCCCCACCATCCGCCTGCTCTACCCCGCCTCGTTCGAGCTCGGCTGGATCGGGCGGCAGAACCACGCCGCGATGCTCGACGCCATCGCCGCCGGCGACGCCGACGCCCTGGTGCGCGCGGTGCGGCAGGACCTGCATGACGGCCAGGCGCGCCTGGAGCGCTCGCTGTGGAGTGCCCCGGAGACCACGTCATGACGCACATCCTCGCCGCCGCCATCCTGCACGAGGCCAACAGTTTCGCCCGCACCCCGGCGCCGATCAGCCATTTCGAGCGCCAGGGCATCTTCCGCGGCGAGGCGGTGCAGGCCCGGTTCGGCCAGACCCGCACCGAGATGGCCGGCTTCCTCGCCGCCGCCAAAACTCATGGCTGGCGCATCACCACCCCGATCGCCGTGCCCTGCGCCCCGGCCGGCCCGATGAGCATGCAGGCCTTCGCCCTGTTCCGCGACACGCTGCTCGATGGCGTGCGCGACGCCGGCCCGCTCGATGGCGTGCTGCTGGCGCTGCATGGCGCCAACGTGGCCGATGGCGAGCTGGACCCGGACGGCGCCATCGCCACCGCGGTCCGCGCCCTGGTCGGCCCGGACCTGCCGATCTGCCTCACCCTCGACCCGCACTCCAACCTGTCGGACCGGCTGGCCGGCGCGGTCAACGCGATCACCGCCTACCGCACCTACCCGCATACCGATCATATGGAAACCGGGCTGCGCGCCGCCGACATACTGCGCCGCGCCATGGCCGGCGAGATCGACCCGCAGCTGCACCTGGCGCGCGGCTGGCAGATGCGCGGCTTCGACTCCTGCCGCACCACCCCGCCGGACGGCCCGATGCGCCAGGCCCTGGCCATCGCCCGGCGGATGGAACAGCAGCCCGGCGTGATCGAGGTCAGCATCCAGTCCGGCTTCGTGCTGGCCGATGTCTGGCATGTCGGCCCCAGCGTCGCGGTCACCGCCGACGGGCGAAACCGCCGCTTCACCGCCCTGGCCCGCGAGCTGATGCAGTTCGGCTGGCAGCAGCGCCACAACGACACCGTGCCGATGATCAGCGTCGCCGACGCCTTCGCCCAGGCCCGCGCCGTTCCGCCCGGCCCTGGCCCGATCGTGATCTCCGATTTCGGCGACGCGCCGGGCGCCGGTGGCTACGGCGACGCCACCGCCGTGCTGCGCGCGCTGCTGGCCGACCCATTTCCCGACAGCCTGTTTCTCGCCATCGCCGATGCCGGCGCGGTGCAGCAGGCCATCGCCGCCGGCATCGGCGCCACGCTACGGCTGTCGCTCGGCGGCCATATCGCGCCCGAGCATGGCGGCGGCCCGATCGAGGACGACTTCACCGTGCTGTCGAGCAACGACGGCAGGTTCGTCCACGAAGGCTCCTACACGCCGGGCATGATCGGCAATTTCGGCCCCTCGGTGCTGCTCGCCTGCCGCGGCGTGCGCATCGCCGTCACCACCTTCCAGCGCAGTATCGTCGACCTGTCGCAGCTCCGCCTGTTCGGTATCGACCCCACCAAATGCGGCCTGATCGCGATCAAATGCATGGACGCCTTCCGCGCCGCCTTCACCCCGATCGCCCGCACGGTGATCGCCTGCGAATCCGGCGGCGTCTCCAGCCGCGTCCAGACCAGCCTCGCCTGGACCCGCGCCCGCCGGCCGATCTGGCCACTGGACCCGGACGACGAGGTGGAAGCGGCGATGAACCGCACGGTGGAGAGCCTGTTGTGAGTCGACACTTTGGACCAGGATAGCAGGTCTTCTTTTTGCGAACAAAAAGAAGCAAAGAAACTTTGGCTATTATCGCATTATTTGTTGATCAGGGCTGCGCCGCGTCCGAAGCGTCATCACATGCAGGTATCAGCAGGCAAGCGGTGCTTTTTTGTAAAAAAGCGCGCAAAAAACTTCATTCGCCTTGCAACCTCGGGCGGGCGGAGAGGGCAGGGTCTCCACCCCCCCAAGGCGCTGCGCGCCGTCACAAAGTCTTTGGCGCGAAGCGCCGTCATGAAGTTTTTTTGCTTCTTTTTGTTCACAAAAAGAAAACCTTCCTTGCCTCTCTCCCCTGGGCATCAACACGCAGCGCGACAAGAGCCAAAGCTTTTCATTGATTGGCGTATGCGGCGACTCCACGCCCCTTACCTAATGCTGCATCAGCACCGGCACCACAGCCTCGTTCAGCACATGCCGCGTCACACCGCCCAGCAGCGCCTCGCGCCAGGCGCTGCGGGTATAGGCGCCCATCACCAGCAGGTCGTCGCCAGTCTCCGCCATCGCCGCCAGCAATTGGGTGCCGAAATCACCCGGCGGCAGCGCGCAGGGCGTCGCGGCGATGCCCTGTTCGATCAGTAGCTCCGGCATCGCCGCTTCGCCGAACAGATCGATCCGCTCCGCCCGGCGCAGCAGCGGCAAGGCCGCCAGCACCGCCTGTTCCGCCCGCCCATCCGCCCTGAATGCGACCGCGATGCGCCGTCCGAATGCAGCGGAAAACGCCGCCGGCACCACCAGCACCGGCCGGCCGGTGGCAAACAGCGCGGCATGGCAGATGGCGCGTGACCCGGCGCTGTCGCCCCGCTCCGGGCGCGCGACCACCAGATAGTCGCCGTGTCTGCCCTCGGTCGCGATGCGTTCGGCCAGGCTGCCGTCCGCCACCCGCAGATCGACAGCCGGCGCCGTCGCGCACGCCTGCCGCAGCGCCGCCAGCCGCGCCTGCTCGGCGGCGTCCCATGCGGTCTGCCGCTCGGCGGTCAGCACTTCCTCGGTCGGCATGATGCTGGCCACCGCCGGCACCCGCACCGCCAGCGCCGCCAAGCGCGCGCCGCCGAGCAGCCGCGTCAACCACGTTGCGGCGGCCAATTGGGCGGGCGCTGCCGCGGGGCGATCCAGCAGCACCAGCACGGTGCGGTCTGCGTCGCTCATCCCGGCTGGCCCAGCACATGGCGCGCCGCCAGCGCCAGCCCGGCCGAATACCCCGCCGCCGCCGCCAGCACGCAGACCGCCACCGACAGCACCACATTGCCCAGCGCCTCGCCGGCCCTGCCGTCGCGCAGCAATTCCAGCGTTTGCAGGCTGAACGAGGAGAAGGTGGTGAACCCGCCGCAGAACCCCACCATCAGGAAAATCCGCAAATCCGCCGGCGCCGCGAACCGCCCACCCGGCGCGGTCATCGTCGCGATCAGCCCGATGATGAACGACCCGACGACGTTGATCAGGATAGTGCCCCAGGGGAATTGCGGCCCGGTCAGCCTGGCCACCGCGCTCGCCGCATAGAACCGCCCCATGCTGCCGAGCGCCCCGCCCAGTGCGACCCATAGATAGTCCATCCGCCCTCTCCTTCGGCGCCAGCCACGATGTTGCACCGGCCGGAGCACAAGGCGGGAGGCCGGACATGCCCCACCGCCACGGCGCCAAGCCATGTACGGTAGGAGTCATCAGCCTCTGCGGCGGTTCACGGGGGACCCCATCCCCGGACGCAAGCGTTACGACCAGCCACCGGCCACGTCAATTCGCCGCCCGGTTGCCGTTCAGCGCAGCGTGAAACGAACCGGGATCTCGACCCGGGCCGCGACCGGCTGGCCTGCCCGGCGCCCCGGCTCGAACACCCAGCCGCCGACAGCCTCCAGCGCCGCGCGGTCCAGCAGGGCATGGCCGGAGGAGCGCAGCACGCGCACCTCATGCGGCGCACCGCCGGGGTCGAGCAGCGCGCCGATCAGCGCCTCGCCCTCGGCGCGCTGCTCAACCGCGCGGCGGGGATAGACCGGCGGCTGCGGCGGCACGCGGAAGCGCGGATTGGCGATCAACATCGGCGCCGCGTCGGCCGCCGGCGCAGGCAGCGCCGATGCCGCACCCTGGACGGGGTTGGGTGCGACCAGGGCCTGTCTCGCGGCTGCGGGCCGGGCAGGCGGTTGCGGGCGGGGTGGCGGCCCTGGCGGCAGCGGCAATGGCGGCACCGATGGCGCGATCCGGCTGGTGGCGGGCTGTGCGGCAGGGGAGGGCGGAGGCTGCGGCGACGGCCCCAACGCCACCGACTGGGCAGCCTCCAGCACCGGCGCGGGCGGCGCCTCCGGCAACGGCAGCATGGCCGCCATGTCGGCGCTGGCTGGCGCCGCGGGCGCCGGCGCGATCACCAGCTCGACCGCGAACGCCGGCGGGCTGGCAGTCGGCGTCGGCGGGCTGGATGGCAGCAGCAGCGCCCCGACCAGACCGGCCGCCAGCAACGCGCCATGGCCGAGCACCGACATCGCCAGCGATCCCGCCACGCGGTTGCGCATAACCCGCCGATAGCGCGCCGGATCGGGCCGCGTGAATGCGCCGGCCCGGCGCACGCCGCTTGCGTCCTGCGAGCCGTTATATGGGGCATCGAGCACTGTCAGGGTCCCTGGGTCCCAACGTCGCACAGCCGGCCGCCTTGTAGAAGCCCGCGCGCGGCCGAGCCCCATCAGGCGAGCGCGGCGCCGGCCAATCCTCACCCGGTCGGCGCCGGCCGCAAAAACAGCAGCAGCGCGGTGGCGACGCCGGCAAACGCCGCGGCGGCGAGAAACAGCGTGTCGGCCGGCACCGTGCCGACCAGCGGCGCAGCCAGCGACGGCGCTGCGGCCTGCGCCAGCAACACCGGCACCGCGAGCCAGCCGAGCAGCGCCGCGTAGCCGGACGGCCCCAGCACCAGCATCGGCAGCGTGCCGCGATTGATGGTGAGGATGCCGTTGCTCATGCCATAGAGCAAGGCGAAGCCGAATACCGCCAGCGGCTGCCCGCTCAGCAGCAGCAGCGCGCCGGCGGGAAACAGCAGCGCGCCGAGCCGGGCGCGCGCCATGGTGCCGAGCCACGGGGCGAGCAGCCATTCCAGCACCCGGCCGGCGACCTGTCCGGGGCCGATCAGCATCGCGGCGATCAGCGCCTGGTGCGCGGTAAGCCCAAGTCCACCCATCAGCACCAGCACGTTGGCCGCCACCGCCGAGGTGATGAACCAGCGGATGGAAAAGAACGTCGCCATGCAGGTCACCATGGCGCGGCGGGCGCGGCCGGCCGGCGGCGGCACCGCGGCGCGGCGGGGTTCGGCCAGCACGCCGGCCGGGATGGTCGCCAGCACCAGCGGCAGGTTCAGCGCCACCTGCACCGCCGCGTAGACCAGCAAGGTGCCGCGCCAGCCCAGCGCCGGCAACATATTCGCACCGGCCGGCCAGCCGACCGTGCTGGCAAAGCCTGCGATCAGCGTGATGCCGGTGATGGTCGGGCCAACCTTGGAGCCCAGCAGGCTGCCGGCGGTGGCGAAGGCGGCGTCGTACAGGCCGAGCGCCATGCCGACGCCCATCAGCGTCCAGGCGGCATACCAGCCGATCAGCCCATGCGCGCCGGCCATCACCACGAGCCCCGCGGCCAGCACCAGCGTGCTGACGGCCAGCGGCGCGCGGCCGCCATGCCGGCCGATATGCCGGCCGACCTGCGGCGCGCAGAAGCCGGTGATCAGCAACGCCCAGGAGAAGCCGCCGAGCGCCGCCGCCGGGGTCACGCCGATCGCCTGCGCGGCCGGCCCGGCGATCACCGCCGGGACATAGAAAGCGGTCGCCCAGGAGAGCAACTGATTGGTGCCGAGGGCGAAAACCAGGCGGCGTGGGCTGGGCGAGGACATCGGCCGGGCGGCTCCGTTGGGGATGCGGATGGTAGGCGAGGCGGCGGCCGGTGCGAAGAAAGTTTTCCGTATGCCGCGCATCGGAATAAGTTGTGCTTATGGACACACCGAGCCTCCGCCAGCTTCGCAGCTTTGTCGCCGCAGTGGAACGCGGCAGCATCACCGAGGCGGCGCGGGCGCTGCATCTGACCCAGCCGGCAGCGAGCCAGCAATTGCGGGAGTTGGAGCGCATCCTCGGCACCAGGCTGCTGGAGCGGGCCGAGGGGCGGGTGCTGCCGACCGCGGCCGGAACGGCGCTGCTGGCCCCGGCGCGGCGCGCGCTGGCCGCCGGCGAGGAGGTGGTGGCGACCGCACTGGCCTGGCGCGGTGGCGACACCGGCCGGGTGCGGCTGGGCACCGGGGCCACCGCCTGCATCTACCTGCTGCCACCCGTCCTGGCGGCGGCGCGGCAGGTGATGCCGGGGCTGGAGATCGTGGTGGCGACCGGCAACACCCCGGAGATCCTGCGCCAGGTGCAGGAGGGCCGGCTCGACCTGGGGCTGGTAACGCTGCCGCGCGCACTCGCCCGCGGGCTGAGCCGCATTCCGCTTTGCCGTGATGCGATGGCGGCGCTGGTTCCGGCGCGGCTCTCGGCCGGCGGAGCGGTCTCGCCTGAGCAGCTCGCGGACCAGCCGCTGATTCTCTACGAGGCCGGCGGCGATACCAGGCGGGTGGTGGATGCCTGGTTCGCCGCAGCCGGGCTGGCGCCGAAGCCGATCATGGAACTGGGCAGCGTGGAGGCGATCAAGGTGCTGGTGGGCAGCGGCCTGGGCGCCTCGGTGCTGCCGCAAATGGCGCTGGCGGATGAAATCGCTGGTGCCCGCGTGCTGGCATTGCGGCCGGCGACGGCGCGGGAACTGGGCGTGGTGATGCGTACCGAGAAGCTGCTGGACCGCGGGTTGCGCGTACTGCTGGCGGCGCTCAGGCAGGCGGTGGGGGCGTGCTAGCCGGGCCGCCCGATGTTATATCTCAGCATAATCATGAGATATAACATTTCAGGCATCGACCTAGCGGCGACGCGGGGTGGAGCGGACCCGAACCGGGCTCGGTGCCGGCGCGGCAGCGGCGGCCGCG
>DATJEA010000017.1:0-10014 GCA_035497095.1 Acetobacteraceae bacterium
CGCCAACAAATTCGCCAGATCTGCCCGCTTTTAGACCTGGAAAACGCCCGTTTTCCCATCCAGGGCGGCCTTTTTCAGCCCCGTGGCGGCACCGCAAGGCACGATGCGGTGGCCTGGGGCTTCGCTCGTGCCGCCGACCGGCGGGGGGTCGATATCATCCAGGATTGCGAGGTGTTGGGCTTCGAGATCGAGGCCGGCCGCGTCACCGCCGTGCAGACCTCGCGTGGAAAAATCGGCGCCGGGCGGGTCGGGCTGGCGGTGGCCGGCAACACCAGCCGGCTGGCGGCGATGGCCGGGTTTGCCGTGCCGATCGAAAGCCACGTGCTGCAAGCTTTTGTTTCCGAAGCCATAAAGCCGCTGGTTAACACCGTCGTCACGTTCGGCGCCGGACATTTCTACATCAGCCAGTCCGACAAAGGCGGGCTGGTGTTCGGCGGCGACCTGGATGGCTGGAACAGCTACGCCCAGCGCGGCAGCCTGCCGCTGGTGGAGCACGTGTTCGCCGCCGGTGCCGCGATGATGCCGTCGCTGTCCCGCCTGCGCGCGCTGCGCAGTTGGGGCGGGGTGATGGACATGACATTGGACGGCTCACCGATCATCGGCCTCACCCCGATCGAAGGGATGATGATGACCGGCGGCTGGTGCTATGGCGGCTTCAAGGCGACGCCGGGCTCCGGCTGGTGCCACGCCTGGACCATCGCCAAGGGCGAGCCGCACCCGCGCAACGCGGCCTTCACGCTGGATCGTTTCAGAACCGGGCACCTGCTGGACGAGCGCGGCGCCGGCCCCTATGCCTGGGCGCAATGAGCCGATGATCATCATCCCCTGCCCGTATTGCGGTCCGCGCGACGAGGCTGAATTCAGCTATCACGGCGACGCCACCGCCGTGCGGCCGACCGGTGAAGAGGGCTTCTTCGACTACGTCTATACCCGCGCCAATCCGCGCGGCTGGCATCAGGAATGGTGGCAGCACACCGGCGGCTGCCGCGCGGTGCTGAAGGTGCTGCGCCACACGCTGACCCATGAGGTGCGCGCCGCGGTGCCGGCCGATTCGGCGCTCCCGCCGCCATGACGCAGCGCTTTCGCACCGCCAAGGGCGGTCAGATCGATCGCAGCGCGCCGGTGGAATTCCGCTACGACGGCCGGCGCTATGAGGGCTATCGCGGCGACACCCTGGCCTCGGCGCTGCTGGCCAACGGGGTGCGGCTGATGGGCCGCAGTTTCAAGCTGCATCGGCCGCGCGGGGTGTTCACCGCCGGCGTCGAGGAGCCGAACGCGCTGGCCGAATTGCGCATTGGCGCGCGGCGCGAGCCGAACACCAGGATGACCGGCATCGAACTGCATGAGGGCCTGGTCGCCGCCAGCCAGAACCGTTTTCCGTGCCTGCGCTTCGACCTGATGAGCCTGGTCGGGCTGGCGGCGCCGCTGCTGTCGGCCGGGTTCTACTACAAGACTTTCATGTGGCCGGCGTCGTTCTGGGAGAAGGTCTACGAGCCGCGCATCCGCGCCGCCGCCGGGCTGGGCCGCGCCGCCCGCGAGCCTGATCCCGATTTCTACGAGGCGCTGCATGCGCATTGCGACGTGCTGGTGGTGGGCAGCGGCGCCGCCGGGCTGGCCGCCGCGCACGCCGCCGCGGCTGCCGGGCAGCGGGTGATGCTGTGCGAGCAGGATTTCCAGTTCGGCGGCGGGCTGCTGGCCGAGCCGGCGCAGGACGCCTGGCGCGAGGCGATGCTGGCGGCGCTCGCGGCCACGCCGGAGGTGGTGCTGCTGCCGCGCACCACGGTGTTCGGCTATTATGACGGCAACGTGCTGGGCGCGGTGGAGCGGGTGGCCGACCATCTGGCGGTGCCGCCGCCGCACACTCCTCGGCAACGGCGCTGGACCATCCATGCCGGCCAGGTGGTGCTGGCTACCGGCGCGCATGAGCGGCTGATCGCGTTTCCCGGCAATGACCGGCCGGGGGTGATGCTGGCCGGCGCCGTCCATAGCTATGTGCAGCGTTTTGGCGTGCGGCCGGGCCAGCGCATGGCGCTGTTCGCCAATAATGACGAGGCCTACCGGGCGCTGTTCGCGGCGCAGGATGCCGGTATCGCGGTGGCCGGCGTGGTCGACCCGCGCGCCGATTCCGCCGGGCTCGCGGCGGCGCGGGCGCGCGGGCTGGCAGTGTGGGCCGGCAGCGAGGTGTGCGGCACGCTGGGGGCTGCGTCATTGCGCGGCGTGCGGCTGCGGCGGCGCGGCGGGTCCGGCACCGACAAGCGGCTGACCTGCGACCTGCTGCTGATCTCCGGCGGCTACAGCCCGGCGGTGCATCTGGCCAGCCAGTCCGGCACCAAATTGGCCTGGGATGTGCGGCTGGCAGCCCATGTGCCGGCCGAGGCGATGCAGAACCAGGTTTCGGTGGGCGCGGCGGCCGGGGTGTTCGGGATTGCCGCCGCGGCCGGCAGCGGGGCGCAGGGGGCAGAGATGGACCATCCGGCGGCCGATGATCCGAATCCGGAGGTGATGCCGATCTGGGAGGTGCGCGGCGGCGGCAAGGCGTTTGTCGATTTGCAGGACGACGTGACCGCGCGCGACATCCGCCTCGCCCATCGCGAGGGGTTCGGCCATATCGAGCACGCCAAGCGCTACACCACCCACATGATGGGCACCGACCAGGGCAAAACCGGCGGCCTGGTGGGGGCGGCCGTGCTGGCCGAGGCGCGCGGCGTGGCGGTGGAGGCGGTGGGGCTGCCCAGCTTCCGGCCGTTTACCAGCCCGGTCGCCTGGGGCGCCTTGGCC
The DNA here is from genome assembly GCA_035497095.1 of Acetobacteraceae bacterium. Classification (GTDB taxonomy): domain Bacteria; phylum Pseudomonadota; class Alphaproteobacteria; order Acetobacterales; family Acetobacteraceae; genus 70-18. Next base: position 2,779 of record DATJEA010000017.1, read on the forward strand.
GGCGCGCAGGTCGGGCCGGACTACGCGCCGGTGCGGCTGCCGCCGCTGCATGACTGGCACCAGCGCCACGCCGCCGAATTTGTCGAGGCCGGGCATTGGCTGCGCCCGTCATACTACCCCGGCGCCAGCGACGGCGATGTGTGGGACAGCGTGCTGCGCGAGGCCCGCGCGGTGCGCCGCGACGTCGGCATCTGTGATGTCTCCACGCTGGGCAAGATCGACGTGCAGGGCGCCGATGCGGCGGCGTTTCTCGACCTGATCTATGTCAACACCATCTCCACCCTGAAGCCCGGCCGCGCCCGCTACGGGCTGATGCTGCGCGAGGACGGCTTCGCGTTCGATGACGGCACCGTCTCGCGGCTGGCGCCGGAGCATTTCCTGCTCAGCACCACCACCGCCAACGCGGCCAGGGTGCTGGCGCATCTGGAGTTTCATGCCCAGACCGCGTTCTCCGGCCTGGACGTGACGATCGTCTCGGTGACCGACCAGTGGGCGGCGATGTCGGTGGCCGGGCCAAAGGCGCGCGCCGCGCTGGCACCGCTGATCTCCGGGCTCGATCTGTCGAACGAGGCGTTCCCGTTCATGGCGGTGGGCGACGCCATTTTACAGGACGGCAGCCGTGGCGGGCGGCCGGTGCGGGTGTTCCGCATCAGCTTCTCCGGCGAACTGGCCTATGAGATCGCGACCCCTGCCGGCCATGCCGAGGCGGTGTGGAAGGCGATTCTGCGCGCCGGCGCCGGGGCCGGCATCATCCCGTATGGCACCGAGGCGCTGGGGCTGCTGCGCATCGAGAAGGGCCATGTCGCCGGGCCGGAGCTGAACGGCCAAACCACGGCCGGCGATCTGGGCCTGGCGCGGCTGTGCAAGAAGCGTGGCGACTATATCGGCCGGGCGTTGAGCCAGCGGCCGGCGCTGGTCGACCCCGCCCGGCCGTCGCTGGTCGGGCTGCGGCCGCTGTCGCGCAACGACGTGCTGCGGCCTGGCGCGCAGCTGGTGGCCGGGGCGGGATCGGAGAGCCTCGGCTGGGTCTCCAGCGCCACGCGCGGCGTGTCGGTGGAGGGGGCGATCGGGCTGGGCTTTCTGCGCGGCGGCGTGGTGCCGGATGTGGTGAGCTGCGCCGGTGAGACGCTCTATGCCGCCTATCCGCTGCTGGAGGAGCGGGTGGCGGTGGAAGTGGTCAGCCCGCAGTTCATTGACCCGGAGAATGCCCGTGTTCGTGCCTGAACCGCTGGAACCCGGCCGCTACGGCGCCGCCGACGGCGAGCCGGTGCGCATCTCCCGCGTCGCCTGCACGCTGGTGCAGGTGGTGGCCCGGCGGGACGGTGCGGCGGCACTGGCCGAGGCGCTGCACACTACCTTCGGCCTCTCGCTGCCGCCGCCTGGCCACGCCGCCACCGCCGGCGCGCTGCGGGCGCTGTGGATGCAGCCGCAAGGCTGGCTGATCCAGGCGCCGGCCGACGCCGATGCCGGCCTGCCGGAAGGCCTGGCGCGCGCCTGCGCCGGGGTCGCCTCGGTGGTGGAGCAGAGCGATGGCCGGGCCGTGTTTATCCTGGCGGGCGCCCAGGCGCGCGCGGTGCTGGCGCGGCTGTGCCGGCTCGATCTGCATCCGCGCGTGTTCGCGGTCGGGCAGGTGGCGGCGACGCCGTTGGGCGGGCTGGCGGCGCTGCTGCACCAGACCGGCGCGGCGCCGGCGTATGAGATGATCGTGGCGGCCAGCTATGCCCGCGCGTTCGGCCGGATGCTGGCCAGCGCGGCGGCACCGCTGGGCTACGAGGTGGTGTGATCGCTGCGGGCGAGGGAGCAGGCGGGTTCACCACAGCGGCACGAAGCTGCGAGCAGGGGAGGGGATGCTGTGGGGGTTGGCTTTTGAGCGTGGACGGCCGAACCGGCTATACATAGGAAATCGGCGGCGCGGTTCGCGGAAGCCATGTGAGCAAGCCAGATTCACAAAGAGACGTAGAGGCGAAGAGGGAGGCGATCTTCGTCGCCTCTACGTCTCTTTGTGAATCTGGCTTGCCGAAAGCGGGTACCGCAGGAATTTCGGGTCTCCAGGCGATCAGGGCATGGCATCGATGAGATGCGTTCTCATTCAGCAGGCGTACCATTGGGCGACGCTTGCGATACGGAACGCTTGCCAGACGATGTCCCGGCCATCGCCGCTACACCTCCGCGCTTGGCAGCGAGCCCCTGCCGCGCACCAAATCCGCCCCCTTCTCGCCGATCATCATCGTCGCGGCGTTGAGGTTGGCCGAGAGCATCGTCGGCATGATCGAGGCGTCGATCACCCGCAGGCGATCGATGCCGTGCACGCGCAACTGGTCGTCGACCACCGAGTGCGGATTGGCGGCGGGGCCCATCTTGCAGGTGCCCATCGGGTGGAACGTCGTCGTGCCGCGCTGCTTGGCGACCGCCAGCAACTCGTCGTCGGTCTGCACCTGCGGACCCGGGACATCCTCGCGCTCGTAATACGGCCGCAATGCCTCGGAGGCGAGCAGCTTGCGCGCCAGCCTCATTGCCGCCAGCAGCACATGGCGGTCGCCCTCCTCGGCCAGATAATTGGGCTGGATCGCCGGTTGTTCGAACGGGTTGCCGGAGCGGATGCGAACGTATCCCTTGCTCTCCGGCCGCTGCTGCCAGGCGGCCATCGTCATGGCCGGCTCCCGTTCGAGCTGGCCTTGTACGCCCTCGGCGTAGCTCGCCGGCGTGAACGTCATCTGGATGTCCGAACTCGCGGTGGCCTCGTTGGAGTGCCAGAAGCAATAGACCAGGGTCGGATTCAGCGACAGGATGCCCTTGCGCGTCGTTATCCATTTCAGGGCTTCCCAGGCCAGGCTGAAGCCGCGCACCTTTTCGTTGATCGTCGAGATGTTCTTCACCCGGGCGACCAGGCGTGGCGCGTAGTGGTCCCGCAGGTTCTCGCCGACGCCGGGCAGGGCGTGGCGCACCTCAATGCCGTGCGCCCGCAGCAGGTCCGCCGGCCCGATGCCGGAGAGTTGCAGCAGTTGCGGCGAGTTGTAGGTGCCGCCTGAGAGGATGACCTCGCGCGCGGCACGCACTTCCTTGTCGGTGCCGTTGCGCCCGCCGTGGCGGTAGCGGATGCCGACCGCGGTTTTGCCGTCGAACATGATGCCGGTGGCGTGCGCCTTGGTGATCACCCGCAGGTTCGGGCGCTTCATGGCGGGATGCAGATAGGCGCCGGCGGTGCTCACTCGGCGGCCGTTATAGGTGGTGCGCTGCACATAGGAGACGCCCTCCTGCTTCGCGCCGTTATAGTCCGGATTGCGCGGGATGCCGTGCTGGATGCAGCCCTCGATGAAGGCGTCGCATAGCGGGTGGCGCCATTCGAGATCGGTGATGCGCACCTGGCCGTCGCGCCCGCGATAGGTATCGTCGCCCGGCCCGATCCGCTTCTCGGTGCGGCGGAAATAGGGCAGCACATCGGCATAGCCCCAGCCGCGATTGCCGAACTGGGCCCAGCTGTCGAAATCCAGGCGCTGCCCACGATTATAGACGTGCCCGTTGATCGAGCTGGAGCCGCCAAGGGTTTTGCCGCGCGGCGCATAGATGCGGCGGCCGCCGGTCCAGGCGCCCTCTTCCATCTGGTATTTCCAGTTCACGCTGGCGTCGTAGAAGGTTTTCATGAAGCCGGCCGGGATGTGGATGAACGGGTTCCAGTCATACCCGCCCGCCTCCAGCAGACAGACCTTCACCTCGGGATCTTCGCTCAATCGGCTGGCCAGGATGCTGCCGGCCGAGCCGGCGCCGACGATGACGTAGTCGAAGTCTTCCAAGTCCGTTCCTCCGAGTCCCTCGGCGCTGTTCGCCACCGGGCCCGGCCCGGGTCCCGAGATGTGGTTCGGGGGAAATCCTAGTGGAGCGGGCGGGCCGATGCCACCGCTGATGCGGTGGCGTTGGCCGGCTGACGGCGATCGGCCTGCCGGCGTGCCGTCAGCCGATCGAAGACGGCTCATCCGCCTGGTCTGGGTGCCGATCGGCCACCGAGGTCAGGCGGAGGACGTGTGTTGCGCGGTTTTTTCGAGACGGCGCGGCTGGGTTATTCCCAGGATGGCGCGCTGGCCGCCCATTCATGACCCCGATGCCGGGCCGGATGCGGAAGAACCCGTCGGCGGTACATTCGCCGGTGATGAACGGCTGGTCGCGCTCGTCCACATCGGCGGTCAGCAACTGCGCCGAGTGGCTGTCGGTGCGGCACAGCAGCACGGTCGGCACGCCTTCCACGTCGGCCGCCAGCCTGGCGGCGTTCAGCGTGCGGATATGCTGGCTGATCGGCACCAGCACCTTGCCGCCGAGATGGCCGCATTTCTTCTCGCTGGCCAACTGGTCCTCGAAATGCACGCCGGCGGCGCCCGACTCGATCATCGCCCGCATCTGGGCGCCGGATCGCGCTGCCCACCGAGGAGGCGCGTGACTTCTTCACCGAACACACCAACCACTTTCCCGCCCTCGAAGCGGCGGCCGAGGCGCTGGTCGCCGAGATCGGCCCCGCCGCCCCGTCCGAGACCAACCACGCCATCGCCGAGCGCCTGCGCCGCGCCCACGGCCTGTCCATCCGCGTCACCGCGCTGGAAGACGGTGCGCTGCGCAGTTGCGACCCCGCCGCCCATCTGCTGCGTCTGTCCGAATTGCTGCCGCGCGAAAGCCGTGGCTTCCATCTCGCCTTCCAGCTTGCGCTGCTCGAGCTGCGCGCCGCCTGCGAGGCCGAGATCACCCGCGCCACCCGATCCTCGGCGGAGGCCGCCGGGCTCATCCGCATCGGCCTGCTCAACTATCTGGCCGCCGCCCTGCTGATGCCCTACGCCCCGTTCCACGCCGCCGCCGCCGAACTGCGCCACGATGTCGACCTGCTCGCCGCCCGCTTCGGCGTCAGCTTCGAACAGGCCTGCCAGCGCCTGGCCAGCCTGCAACGGCCGGGCGCCCGTGGCACCCCGTTCTTCTTCCTGCGCGTCGACCCGGCCGGCAACGTCAGCAAGCGCTTCTCCGCCGCAGGCTTCCCGTTTGCCCGCTACGGCGGCTCCTGCCCGCACTGGATCGCGCATACCGTGCTGGCCACCCCCGACACCACGCGGGTGCAGATCGCCCGGCTGCCCGATGGCGCCACCTTCCTGTGCTTTGCCCGCGCCATCACCGCCCCGTCATCGGCCTGGGGCGATCCGCCGGCGGTGCGGATCATCGCCATGGGCTGCGATATTGGCCACGCCGCCGCGCTGGTCTACGCCGACGGCCTGGACCTGGAACGCGCGGCGGTTGGCATTGGCCTGTCCTGCCGCCTGTGCGACCGCCAGGGCTGCCGCAGCAGGGCCTTCCCGCCACTGGAACATCGGCTGGCGCTGGACCCGCTGGTCGCCGGGGCGTCGCCATATCGGTTCGAAAGAAAGGATGCGGCCGTTCCCTGACCCTACAGAGTCACAGATTGCGCGTGCGATTCGAAGTGGCGTGTCTCCGAACCGAGAGTCATGTTGGTAGCGGCCGATCGCGGGCGCGGCAGGCTTACCAAACCGAGCCGGATACCGGATCGATCGCGCGCTCCGCGACGGTATCACCGAACCCGGCCTCGCCCATGATGCACCGTGTCGCGTCGGCCGGGCGCTGTTACGCCAGCGCCGCGGCAATGCTCGGGCCGGGCAGGGGTGTCGGCTCGCCGGTGGGGTGGATGGCGGCGCTGCGGGCCCCGTCGCTGCTGGGCTCGCGCAGCATGTAGCCGCGGCCCCAGACGGTGCCGATCAGCGCGTCGGCGCCGGCCTGCGCCAGTTTCTTGCGCAGCTTGCAGATGAAAACATCGATGATCTTCATCTCCGGTTCATCCATGCCGCCGTAGAGGTGGTTCAGGAATGCCTCCTTGGTGAGCACCATACCCTTGCGCAGGACCAACAACTCCAGGATCGCGTACTCCTTGCCGGTCAGATGGACCTGATGCCCGGCGACCAGGACTTCGCGGCTGTCCAGGTTGAGTTGCAGGCTGCCGATGCGCAGGGTCGGCTGGCTGAAGCCCTTGCTGCGGCGGACGATGGCCTGCATGCGGGCGATCAGTTCCGCCTTGTCGAACGGCTTGGTGATGTAGTCGTCCGCACCCATCCCGAACCCCTTGACCTTCGCCTGCGGGCGGGTGAGGCCGGACAGGATCAGCACCGGGACATCGAGGCGGCTGGCGCGGATCCGGCGGACCACCTCGTAGCCCTCCATATCCGGCAGCATGAGATCCAGCACCACGATGTCGTAATCGTAGTGGCGCGCCAGTTCGAGGGCTTCCTCGCCGGTTTCCGCCTGGTCGACCACCGCGTTGCTGGCTTTGAGCATCAGCACGATGCCCCGGGCCGTCGTGACGTCGTCTTCAACCAAAAGAACGCGCATGAGAGTTCCTATTAACTACCATGGGTTGTATTTAACACCATGGCGTGCGGAAAGCTACGGATTTTTCATCTTATGCGGGTAATTTTTATCGAATTCCGGGAAAAGCGTGAATTTTAAGGGATTTTTAGAAATTGTTCATAATTTATAATAGAAGGTAAAAAATGCGACAATTCGATGCCTGCACCCGCCTTACCCATGCCGCTGCTGCCGTTGGTGGCGCAGGCGGCTACGATCGTATGGCGCCGATCGGCTGTCTGGAAGGCCGGGTGGCGGCCGTGTCGGGCTTGGCGGTGGAGGTCACCGGATTGTCCCGGCAGGTGGCGATCGGCGACCGGATTCGCCTCGCCGGGCGGGCCGGGCAGGATGTGGCGGCCGAGATCGTCGGGTTTCGCGGCGGGGTGTGCCAGGCGATGGCCTATGGCGCGGCCGAAGGGCTGGGGCCGGGCGGGCCGGTCTATGCCGACCTGCCGCCGGCGCCGGGCGCCCTGGCGGTGGCCGATGATTGGGTGGGGCGGGTGATCGACCCGCTGGGGCGGTCGCTCGATGGCAAGGGCGCATTGCCGCGCGGCCCGGTGGCGCGCCCGGTGCGGGCGGCACCGCCGGCGGCGACCGTGCGCGCCCGGCTGGGGCCGCGGATCGATCTCGGGGTGCGGGCCTTGAACCTGTTCGCCACCTGCCGGCAGGGGCAGCGGCTGGGGCTGTTCGCCGGCTCCGGCGTCGGCAAGTCCACCTTGCTGGCGATGCTGGCGCGGCAGACCGGCTGCGATGTCGCGGTGCTGGCGCTGGTCGGCGAGCGCGGCCGCGAGGTGCGGGAATTCCTCGAGGATGACCTGGGCGCCGAGGGGCTGGCGCGCTCGGTGGTGGTGG
>DATJEA010000018.1:0-7411 GCA_035497095.1 Acetobacteraceae bacterium
GCTCAGTGCCGCGCTCTATGCCGCAACCACCGATCGGCTCAGCATCCTGGCGATCATACTGGTCGCCGCCGCGGCGGCCATCATCGGCGATAACTGCGGCTATGCCGCAGGGCGCCTGTTCGGGCTGCCGTTCATCGCGCGGCATGGCGGTCGCATCGGGCTTACGCCAACCCGCCTCAAGGTAGGTCAGTATCTGTTTCTCAGGCATGGCGGCAAGATCGTCTTCTTCGGGCGTTTCATCGCCTTGCTGCGGACGCTGGCGGCGCTGCTGGCGGGGATGAACCGGATGCCCTGGCCGCATTTCCTGGCGATGAACGCGCTCGGCGCCGTTGCCTGGGCCACGCTGTTCGGCGGCGGCGCCTATCTCCTGGGCAACCAGATCGATCGGGTTGCCGGCCCGCTCGGCTTCGGCCTGCTGGCCATCGCGGTGCTGGGCGCCGTGATCGGCCTTGCATTCGTTCGTCGCCATGAAAATGAATTGGCACGGCGGGCTGATATCGCGCTTGCTATCCACCAACGAAAACGCCAAGCGTCGGCATGAGGCGACAGCAGCGGATCGGGTCGGGCACGATTTTCATGGGGCTGGAGAGGTTGGGCAAAACGCAGACGATATCGGGCAGATCGAACCGCACCACCGCTCGATATCCGGCGCCAGGCGGTCTGCTTGCGGTGGTGATGGGCTGGTTCTGGCGGGCTGCCTATCGAATCTACGAACAACGGCTCGCGGGCCAGGTGTCGGCGGGGGAAATGCCCCGGCATGTCGGAATAATCCTGGACGGCAACCGACGGCACGCGCTGGCCCGCGGCGTGCAGCAGCCCGAGACGGTCTATCGAGCCGGGGCCGCCAAGCTGGACGACGTGATCGCCTGGAGCATCAGCCTTGGCATCCCGATGATCACATTATGGGTTTTTTCGCTGGACAACTTGCGGCGGTCGGAGAGCGAGGTCAGCGGCATCTTCACCGCGGTCGAGCACAAATTGCGCGCACTGGCCGCGGATGGCAGCCTGCAGCAGCACGGCGTGCACCTGACGGTGGTCGGTCGGCGGGAGGTACTGCCGCCCGGGCTGGTCGAAGCCATCGAGCACGCCGAAGCGGTCACCCGGGACAATCATCGGATCACCCTGAACCTGGCGGTCGGCTATGGCGGCCGGGAAGAAATCGTCGATGCGCTGCGAAGCCTGCTGACCAACGACGCGGCCCAAGGTCTCACCGCCACCGAGGCCGCCGCCGCGATCACGCCGGAGGCGATCAGCGCGCATCTGTACCGTGCCGATCTGCCGGACCCGGACCTGATCATCCGCACCAGCGGCGAGGCGAGATTGTCGGGGTTTCTGCTCTGGCAGAGCGTGCACAGCGAATTGTACTTCTGCGACGTGAACTGGCCGGCGATGCGCCGGATCGACTATCTGCGTGCCATCCGCTCCTACCAGCGTCGCGAGCGCCGCTTTGGGGCATGAAGGTGATGCAATTGTGCAAGGAGCCGATTGCATCTGCCAGGCCAGAAACCGGCTGGGCGTGAGCACCGTCCATGCGGTGGCGCGCCTGGCGTCAGTCATGGGCCGGATAGGATTTCATCAATCGCTTGTGTCGGCGCCACAGGCGGAACAGTTCGATCAGCCCGACCGGCCGATAGCCCCTGGCACGATTGGCGGCGCCGATGCGAAACGCCGCGCCGTAGTGCTGAAACTGGGCCCGCCAGGCATCGGCCAATCGGGTGGTCGGATCCCAGATATGGGTCGCCTCGGAACCGGCGCCGTTGATCTCGATGATGCGCAACCCATCGCCGGCGGCGAGATCGGCCGGCGTTGCGAACCGCAGATCGATCCGGCCGAAATGGAACTCCGGCATCGCGCGGGCAAGCTGCTCGATCGCCGCTTCGAGCGCCGGCGTGGCGAAGCGGATGCCGTTTTCGAAGATCGAACCCTTGCAGTGGTTGCCGACGAACACCAGGCTTACGCGTTCGCCGGATGGCACGATGGTGGCGGCACGGGCGCCAAGATGCGGCAGATACATCCAGGCGAGGCTGCCGGCGCGCGGATCGGCCAGCACCAGCTCGCCCAGAGTCGAGCGTCCATCGCCGATCACGAAAGGCACGTGCTTCAGCGTGATCGACGTGATGCGCCCGAAGCCGGCGCCCGGTTCGCGCACATAGAACACCCCGGCTTCGCCCGGCAGCGCGACCAGTTGCTGCAACAGCAGCACTTCGTCGCGCGGATAGGCGGCCAGATAACCGGCCAACGCGGCGCGGTTCGCCACGACACGCACGCCGGCGCCGTTGCAGCCAATATCGGGCTTGGCCACCAGCGGGTAGGCGAGGCCGGCCTGGGCAAGCGCGCGTTCGGCCGCCGCCAGGTCTTGGCCGCATTCGGCCGGATCGGTGCGCAGCGTGATGTAGGGTGCGATCAGCGCGCGCGGCTGGCCGCTGACCCGGTCGAGGATGGCCGACTTCGATTCGCCGACCAGGCCGCCGGCGGTGATGCCGGGATTGGCGGCACTCGGCAGCGTGAGGCTGCGATGGCGCAGCGCCTCGGCCAGCCAATAGATCACCACCGGCGCGTAGAATGCCCAGCCCGGCCAGAATTCGAACACCGAGAGATGCGCCGGTGGCGGGCGGTGCAGGCGCGGCAGGCCGATCTCGCCGGCCATCAATGCGCACTCTGGAGCCGGTAGCCGACCCGCCCGATGATCATGAGGCCGAGCAGTATCCCGGCCCCGCCGGCCCAGGCCCAGGCGCCGGAATAGGCGATCAGGACGATGCCGAGATGCAGCGACAGCGTGAACAGCAGCGTGGTCCAGATGCTGGTCGCCAGCAGCGCCGCCAGCAGGAACCGGCGCAGGTCGGCGCCGAGCAAGCCGCAGGTGATGTAGGCCGGCAGCCGCACCCCCGGCAGGAAGCGGCTGACCAGGACCACGCGAAAAACCCGGCCAGCCAGCCAGGCGCGCACCACCTCCACCCGGCGCGGCGGAAGCAACCGCGCGACGGCCGGGACGATCGCCGCCAGCCGCCCCAAGCCATACAGCCCGAGGTCGCCCAGCACGATACCGGCATACAGTGCGCCAAGCGCCAGGCCGGCGGATAGCCGCCCATCAGCAACCGCCGTCGCGGTGAGGATCGTGGTTGCGTCCTCAAGAATGAATGTCCCCAGGATGATTGCGCCAGCTTGCAGGACGGGCGCGCTCCCGGCAGTGGCGATGACGGCGGCAATCGCGGCGTTCAGCATCGGCGGTCTCTGCCGCCCCGGATGACCGCGGCGACGGCGCTCGGCACCGCGAGTCCTGGCATTCGGCCGCTGACGCGACGGTACATCATGCGGTCTCCTCCACTGTGCTGAGCGGTTGCCGCCGATGGACCGCAGATCGACACCGCATCGCCAGGATAGACCGCGCTGCTGACGGCGCGCTTACGGCGTGGCGATTTCAATATCATTTGCCACCGATGTCGGCTGCCTGTCGGCGCCTTCGGCCACAGCAAGCGCGGCAAATTCCCCAACATCGCGGTGGCACCCCTCGTCGGCCGGCCGGGCAGTGATACCGATAAATAGTGCCGCGGCGGGCCGTTGCCAGCCGAACGAACCGGCCGAACCGGGATTCCGACAGAATCGTATTGTCGCGGACATCCCGGGGCGCGCGATCGTCAGGATGCCGACGGCCGGCACGGTCGCCTGGCGCACGGTCGCCGCCATCCGCTCGAAGCCGAGCTTTATCGTCCGGTTCCGGATGGATGCGACAAACCCGGCCACACTCTACGCGCCGAATGGAAACATGGTCGGCCCCGAGCAAGTTCTGGTCATGACCGTTCCTGCAAAGACCACGAGAACGTTCTACGGGACCGAGGATCTGGCCTATTCGGCGGGCGCGTGGCCCGGTCCAACCACACTCGAAAACCCGGCGGACAAGCTCGGCAAGCCGATCGATTTCTACACGGTCCCGACTCCGGTGCTGGGCAGCGACCAGTACAAAACTGCCGTGGCGCAGCCGCGGCCAAGATCAAGTTGGCCCAGGCGACGATCGACAGCCAGAAGCAGCTGATTGCCCTGCAACAACAGGCGCTCGCCAACAATGCGACGATCGCCTCGCTGAAGACCAAGCTGGCGGAAAAAGTGGCCGCACAGCTTGCCTCGTTCGAAGGCACCCGGGGCGGAACATTGCGATGTGATCAACACGGCGCCAGTTATTGGAACGTGCATGCGACCCAGATGAAACTCACGCTTTCGAAAATGACCGGAGGCACGCTGAACGGGCAGCCTATTGTCGTTGGTGGGGACCTTGGGGCCCCAGGAGCAGATTATGGGAAGGCAGGTCAGTTCAGTGTGACCAAGCCGATCCCGGCGTCATTGCAGATCATGAACGCGAACGAAAAGGGGCTCGTACACCTGGCAATTCTGCCGCTGCTGCTGCTCGCCGCCTGCACCAGGCCGGCGGCGACCGGCAGTTGCGCCCAGGCGCGCGTCGTCGACCTGCCGTTCTCGGATTTCGCCTAAATTCCGACGATCGACGCCGGTATCGGCCGCCAACAGGTGCGCCTCGCCCTGTCGGGTATTCAAACGATGCCCGAATTGTCACCCTCGGCGGCGCAACGCCTGCACCTGCCGACGTTCATCGTCGAGAGCAAGCCCAATTCCCCCGGTGTGAAGCCGGTCACGTTCACCCTGCTGCAAATTCCGCATCTCGATATCGGTCGCATCCATTTCGCCAACCTGGCCGCAATGGAGCGACCCACACGGCTCCGTTTTCACGGCTCGAGTCCGGACGGCTCGCTGGCGATTGGCAAGCTGAAGGACTTCTCGCTCGACTTCGATCTCCCGCATGGCCGCTTCTCGCTCGCTCAGGACAGCGCCTGCAACCGCAAGACATATTCGTTCACCGGGTCGGTCACGATAATCGGCATGCGCACAGACCGGTATAACCGGCCGGCCATCCCGGTGGTGCTGGACGGCAAAACCTATACCGCGATCCTGGACCCCTCGCTTGCCGGCATCGCCATATCCGCCCGGGCCGCCGGCCTCACCCGGCCCGTGGATAGCAGGCAGCTTCCCGGCAACGATGCCAAGGCTGGCCAGCACATCTGGGTGCATCGCTTCGGCGAGTTGCAGATCGGCGCCGACCGGCTGCGCCATCCGAAACTCGTCGTTATCGAGCACGAGGTGCCTGGCGCCGATATGATCATCGGCTTCCCCTACTTTCACTTCCGGTGCATCATCCTTTCAATGCCGGATCGGCGCGTCTATATCGAGGCGCCGCGGCCGGGATCCGAACCTAAAACCATTCCCGCACCGGTCAGGGGTTCATCCGTCACCTGACCGATGGGTCTACCGGCTCCGACCGGGTATAACCCCTCGGTGCCAGCCGGGCCGCCTCGCGAAACCGGTTGTCGGCGCGACCACCGGAGCCGTGCCATGCGCCTGCCCAACCCTCTGCTGCTGATATCCCTGCTGCTCCCCCTGCTGGCGGCCTGCGCCACCCCCAGCTGCGGCCTCACCCAGGCGGCCAGCCTGCCGCTCCACATCGCCAACCACCAGCCGCTGGTCGATGTCGGCATCAACGGCCAGACCGCCCGCATGCTGCTCGATACCGGCGCCGCGCACAGCGTGCTCACCCGCGCCGCAGCGCAGCGCCTCGGCCTGCAGATGAAACCCGGCGTCGTCACCGCATCGCAAGGCGTCGGCGGCATCAGCCTGGACTACGCGGTCACCGCCACCGGCCTGCGCCTCGGCCCCCTCGCCCTGCCCGACCGGCAGACCGACGTGGTGCCCACCCGCATCGGCACCCCCGGCGGCAGCGCCCCCGACGGCCTGCTCGGCCTGGACATCCTGCGCCAGTTCGACCTCGACCTTGATTTCGCCGCCCAGCGCCTCACCCTGTATCGCGGCCCCGCCTGCCCACACACGCCGCTGCCGATGCCCGGCCCCGCCACGGTGGTGGAAACCGCACTCTCCGCCCAGGGCCACCTGGTGATGCGCGCGGCGCTCGACGGCCGCCCGGTGCTGGCCATGCTCGACTCCGGCTCGCAACACTCGGTGGTCACCAACCGCGCCGCCGGCCTGTCGCAAGAGAGCCTGGCCGCCGACCGGCCGGTCCACCTGTTCGGCGTCGGCCCCGGCATGGCCACCGCCCACCTGCACCGCTTCAACAGCATCACCATCGGCCGCGAGACCATCGCCAACCCGCTGCTGGTGGTGCTGAACACCACGCCGCCCGACTACGACCTGATCGTCGGCATGGACTACCTGTCCGGCCGCCGGCTCTGGATCTCCGCCGCCAGCGGCAAGATTTTCCTGCGCACCGCCCACTGACATCGCTCATCGGGGTGACGCACCCGCCCCGGTTTGCTACAGCCGCACCACGCAACCAGGAACAGCAGCGTGAGCCAGGCCGAACGCATCGCGGCGGGAACCATCGTCATCGGCATCGCCGTGCTGGCGCTGAAGCTGGCCGCCTGGCAGGTCACCGATTCCGCGGCGCTGTTCTCCGACGCCGCCGAATCGGTGGTCAACGTCGCCGCCTCGCTGATCGCCCTGGTGGCGCTGCGCTTCGCCGCCAGGCCGGCCGACAGCGACCACCCGTACGGCCACGACAAGGCGGAATTCTTCGCCGCCGTGATTGAGGGCGTGCTGATCGTGGTCGCCTCGCTGATCATCATGCAGCACGTGTGGTTCGTCTGGCGCCATCCCACCCCGATCAACGCACCGGCGCTGGGCATGGGCCTGAACGCCGTCGCCACGGTAATCAACCTGCTCTGGGGCCTGCTGCTGCTGCGCCGCGGCCGCAGCCTGCGCTCGCCGGCGCTCAGGGCCGACGCACGCCACCTGCTCAGCGACGTGGTCACCTCGCTCGGCGTGCTGGCCGGCCTCGCCCTGGCGCTGGCCACCGGGCTGCACTGGCTGGACCCGCTGCTCGGCGCGCTCACCGCGGTCTATATCCTGCTCTCCGGCACGCTGGTGCTGCGTGACTCGGTCGGCGGCCTGATGGATGCCGCCCCCTCGCCGCACATCGTCGAGCGCATCCGCATCCTGGTCGCCGAGCATGCCGAGGGCGCCATCGAGGTGCACGACCTGCGCACCCGCTACGCCGGCCGCATCACCTTCCTGGAATTCCACCTGGTCGTCCCCGGCGCGATGCGGGTCGCCGACGCGCACGCCATCTGCGACCGCATCGAGGCGGCGCTGAAGGCGGAAATGGCGGGCCTCACCATCACCATCCACGTCGAACCGGAAGGCAAGGCCAAGCACCACGGCGTGCTGGTGCTGTGACCCGCCTGCCGGCCCTGGCCGCCCTGCTGCTGCTGCTTGCCGCACCGGCCCAGGCCAGCCGCGTGGTCTCGCTGAACCTCTGCACCGACCAGTATCTCGCCCTGCTGGCCCCCGAACAGGCGGTCGGCCTCACTCCCCTCGCCCGCGATCCCAGCCTGTC
>DATJEA010000019.1:0-6398 GCA_035497095.1 Acetobacteraceae bacterium
GCCATCGCAAAGACAGGGATTCCGGCAAGATGTATTGCACGATGCGGAGAACCCGATAAGGCCAGGACTGCCATTTTCCGGCATCGCTGATGACCTAATCCATCCGGATGAGGTGCTGCCAGCGCGCGTTCAGAACTCCAGCGCGCCTTGTCGGGTCGCCTTGCGCGGGCGATCCGCGGACGCCGCCACCTCGCCATCGGCGAAGCGCAGCCGCAGCGCCGCGCCCGGCGCAATCGCGGCGGCACTGGTCAGCGGCGCGCCCTTGGCATCGGCCACCAGCGCGAAACCGCGCTCCAGCACCTTGGCGTAGGATACCGCCTCCAGCCGCCCGGCCAACCCCTCCAGCCGCGCCCGCGATTCGCGCAACCGCGCGCGCAGCGGTGCATCGGAGAGCCGCAGCATCACCCGAGCCCCGGCCGCGGCCCGGCCGGCCGCGGCATGGCGCAGCGCCGAGCGCAGCCGTTCCGCGCCGAGCGCCAGCGCATTGCGGCGCGACGAGAGCAGCCCCGGCAGCGCCACACGCAGCCGCCCGGCGCGATCCAGTAGCGCTTGCCGCCCTGCCAGCAGCCGGCCTGGCAGGGCCAGCGCCAGCCGTTGCGCCCGGTCGTCCAGCCGCTGCCGCGCGGTGCCAAGCAGCGCCGGCAAGTCGGGCAGGCCGCGCTCGGCGCGTTGCAGGCGCAGCCGACTGGCGCTGGCGATGCGGCTCAGGGCGCCGGTCAGGCGGGCGGCTTTCTGTTGCAGGTCGGCGGCCAGTTCCACCCGCGACGGCACCGCGAGCTCGGCCGCGGCGGTGGGGGTGGGGGCGCGGCGGTCGGCGACGAAATCGATCAGCGTGGTGTCGGTCTCGTGCCCCACGGCGGAGATCAGCGGGATGGTGCATTCGAATGCAGCGCGCACCACCGCCTCGTCGTTGAACGCCATCAAATCTTCCAGGCTGCCGCCGCCGCGAGCGACGATCAGCACGTCCGGACGCGGAATCGGGCCATGTTTTGGCAAGGAATCGGCACTTTTTATCGCCGCCACGATCTGTGCCGCCGCGCCCTCGCCCTGCACCTGCACCGGCCACAGAATGATCCGGCGCGGGAAGCGGCGCAGCACCGTGGTGCGGATGTCCTGGATCACCGCGCCGCGCTCCGAGGTGATCACGCCGATCACCTCCGGCAGCATCGGGATCGCCTGCTTGCGGGCGGCGTCGAACAGCCCCTCCTCGCCGAGCCGCAGCCGCAGCGCCTCGATGCGGGCCAGCAGCGCGCCGGCGCCGGCATAGTCCATGCGGTCGACGATCAACTGGTAGGAGGAGCGCTCGCCGTACGAGGAGATCTTGCCCTGGGCGATCACCTCGACGCCGTTTTCCGGCGCCAGGCCGAGGCGCGGGACGGCGAATTTCCACACCACGCCGGCGAGCTTGCCGCCCTCGTCCTTGAGAGAAAAGTAAATATGCCCAGAGGGATAGCGCTTCAGCTCGGTGATCTCGCCGCGCACCCGCACGCGGCCGAAGGCGCCCTCCAGCGTGCGTTTCACCGCGCCGGAGATTTCCGAGACGGTGTATTCCGGGATGTTGCCGCGCGGTTCGTCCATCGCCCGATCCTATGCTAGACGACGCGCGAGTTGAAGCTCGGAGCGTGATGACCGCAGGTGGACTCACCGGAGGTCTGAATCACCCGACAGGAAAGGGCGGCGCATGCGGGTGCTGGTGATCGGATCGGGCGGGCGCGAGCACGCGCTGTGCTGGAAGCTGGCGGCCAGCCCGCTGCTGGACAAATTATGGTGCGCCCCCGGCAATCCGGGCATCGCCGAGCAGGCCGAATGCGTGCCGATCGGCGTGCTGGAGACCGACCGGCTGGTGGCGTTCGCGGTGGAGCACGAGGTCGACCTGGTGGTGCCGGGACCCGAGGCGCCGCTGGTCGCCGGGATCGTCGATGCGATGCAAGCCGCTGGGCTTAAATGCTTCGGGCCGAGTGCCGCGGCCGCGCAACTGGAAGGCAGCAAGAGCTTCACTAAGGAAATCGCCGACGCCGCCGGCATCCCGACCGCCCATTGGGAACGCTTCGATGATGCCGAGACGGCCCGCGCCTTCGTCCGCCGCCGGGGCGCGCCGATCGTGGTGAAGGCCGATGGCCTGGCGGCCGGCAAGGGCGTGGTGGTGGCCGCCAGCATTGCCGAGGCCGAGGCGGCGATCGCCGATTTCATGGAATCCGGTAGCATCGGCGAGGCCGGGCGCAGCGTGGTGATCGAGGAATGCCTGGTCGGCGAGGAAGCCAGCTTGTTCGCGCTGTGCGACGGCGCCACGGCGCTGAAGCTGGGCTCGGCGCAAGACCATAAGCGGGTGGGCGACGGCGATACCGGCGCCAATACCGGCGGCATGGGCGCGTTTTCGCCCACCCCGGCGCTGAGCCCGGCGCTGGAAGACGCGGCGATGGCCGGCATCATCCAGCCGGCGCTGGACGAGATGGCCCGACGCGGCACGCCGTTCCGCGGCATTCTCTACGCCGGGCTGATGCTGACCGACGAGGGCGTGAAGCTGATCGAATTCAACGTCCGATTCGGCGACCCGGAATGCCAGGTGCTGATGCTGCGGCTGAAATCCGACCTGCTGGCCGCGCTGCTGGCGGCCTGCGACGGCGAGTTGGGCGATTTCGACCTGCGCTGGGCCGACGAGGTGGCGATCGCCGTGGTGCTGGCGGCGCGCGGCTATCCTGCCAAGCCGGTGCGGCACAGCCTGATCGGCACGCTGCCGACCACCGATGCGGTGCTGTTTCATGCCGGCACCGCGCTGCTGGACGGCAAGCTGGTTTCGGCTGGCGGGCGGGTGCTCAACGTCTGCGCCATCGCGCCGGACCTCGCCGGCGCCCGCCAGATCGCCTATGCCGCGGTGGATGCGATCGACTGGCCGGAAGGCTTTTGCCGGCGGGATATCGGTTGGCGGGCGCTGGGCTAGCGCGGTCAGTGCGGCGCCGGCTTCGGGCTGGCGGTCTGGTTCAGCCGCGCGGTTTCCTCGAGCGAACTGCGCAGGAAGTTCTTGGCCAGCGCGTGGTAGACCCCTTCGCGGCAGACCAGCCGCGAGGCGGCGAAGCCGAACACCGCGGCGGCCATCAGCGGGATCACCATCGCGTGGTCGTTGGTCATCTCGCTGACGATGACGAAAGCGGTGATCGGCGCCTGCACCACGCCGGCGAAATAGCCGACCATGCCGAGCAGGATCATCGCCCCCAGCGGCACATCGGGGAAAAACACCGACAGATCGTAGCCGATGCCCCCACCGACGGCCAAGGACGGCGAGAAGATGCCGCCGGGGATGCCGCTTGATGGCGCGCCCGGCGGCGCCCGGCAGGCCGCGGCCCATCTCGATCAGAATGCGACTGAAAACCCCGCCCAGCAGGCCGCCGACCACGCCGCAGACCGGCACCGCGAGCCAGCCCATCACGCTGTGCACCGTGGCCGAGGTGGTGCCGCGCAGCGATCGCCTGCGGGATGCCCGCTGCCCTGCGAGTTGGGGAACACCCGGCGGGTGAGATAGGCGATGAGGCCCAGGCCGAGCGGAGTGATCAGCAGCGAGGCGTACTGCCACCGCTCGATCAGTAACTGGAACACGTCCTGCGCCTGGTTGGCCAGCAGCGCCAGCACCACCGCGGCGCCGCCGACGACGATGCCGCCGAGCCAGAACAGCACGCCGCGCTGGGCGTGGGCGGACAGCAGACGCAGGCGCCGCCGGGGGAGAAAATGCTTGAACGCCATGAGAATCCGCCGGGAAAGGCGCCGTTTACCCTATGAGCAGCCCAGCGTCATCAAAATCGGGGCTGCAATGCCCGGCGCCTGATATTATCTCCGCTCCACGGTTGCGCCGCGCCGGCCCTTTCTGGAGCATATTTCATGTCGCAGGTTCTCGATCGTCCGACGCCCGCGACCTTCGTGCCGCATCGCCAGCCGCCGCTGCCGATCACCAGGCGGCTGAAGGTGGTCTCGGAATACGAGCCGGCCGGCGACCAGCCGACCGCGATCCGCGAGCTGGTGGCCGGCGTGCAGGCCGGCGAGAAGGACCAGGTGCTGCTCGGCGTCACCGGCTCGGGCAAGACCTTCACCATGGCCAAGGTGATCGAGGCGGTGCAGAAGCCGACGCTGATCCTGGCGCCGAACAAGACGCTGGCGGCGCAGCTTTACGGCGAGATGAAGTCGTTCTTCCCCGACAACGCGGTGGAATACTTCGTCAGCTACTATGATTACTACCAGCCGGAAGCCTATGTGCCGCGCACCGATACCTACATCGAAAAAGACAGCCAGATCAACGAGCAGATCGACCGGATGCGCCACGCCGCCACGCAGTCCCTGTTGGAGCGCAACGATGTCGTGATCGTCGCCTCGGTGTCCTGCATCTACGGCATCGGCTCGGTGGAAACCTACGCCAAGATGGTGGTCAAGCTGGAAACCGGCGGCACCATCGACCGCGACCGGCTGGCCAAGGCGCTGGTGGAACTGCAATACCGCCGCAACGACGCCGCCTTCCAGCGTGGCACCTTCCGGCTGCGCGGCGATATCGTCGACATCTACCCGAGCCACTATGAGGACCGCGCCTGGCGGGTGGAGTTGTTCGGCGACAGCATCGACAAGATCAGCGAATTCGACCCGCTGACCGGCGAGCGCACCGCCGACCTCGACAGCATCACCGTCTATGCCAACAGCCACTACGTGACGCCGCGCCCGACGCTGACCCAGGCGGTGCGCGACATCAAGGTGGAGTTGAAGGACCGGCTGGACCATTTCGTCGCCACCGGCAAACTGCTGGAAGCCGAGCGGCTGCAGCAGAAAACCACCTTCGACATGGAGATGATCGAGACCACCGGTAGCTGCAAGTCGATCGAGAACTATTCCCGCTTCCTCTCCGGCCGCAACCCCGGCGAGCCGCCGCCGACGCTGTTCGAATACCTGCCGGAGAACGCGCTGCTGATCGTCGATGAGAGCCATGTGACGGTGCCGCAGATCGGCGGCATGGAGCGTGGCGACTTCGCGCGCAAGTCGATCCTGGCGGAATACGGCTTCCGGCTGCCGTCCTGCATCGACAACCGGCCGCTGAAATTCGCCGAATGGGAGAGCTTCCGGCCGCAGACGCTGTTCGTCTCGGCCACCCCCGGCCCGTGGGAGATGGAGCGCACCGGCGGCGCCTTCGCCGAACAGGTGATCCGGCCGACCGGGCTGATCGACCCGGTGACCGAAATCCGCCCGGTGGCGCATCAGGTGGACGACCTGCTGGCCGAAATCCGCGCCACCGCCGCCACCGGCAACCGCGTGCTGGTAACGGTGCTGACCAAGCGCATGGCCGAGGACCTCACCGAATATCTCGGCGAGCACGGCATCAAGGTGCGCTACCTGCACTCCGACGTCGACACGCTGGAGCGCATCGAGATCATCCGCGACCTGCGGCTCGGCGTGTTCGACGCATTGATCGGCATCAACCTGCTGCGCGAGGGGCTGGATATCCCGGAATGCGCGCTGGTGGCGATCCTGGACGCCGACAAGGAAGGCTTCCTGCGCAGCCGCACCAGCCTGGTGCAGACCATCGGCCGCGCCGCCCGCAACATCGACGGCCGGGTGATCCTCTACGCCGACCGGATGACCGACAGCCTGCGCTACGCCATCGAGGAGACCGAGCGCCGGCGCACCAAGCAGCGCGCCTGGAACGAGGCCAACGGCATCACCCCGGTCTCCATTCGCCGCGGCATCGGCAAGGTGCTGGAAAGCGTGTTCGAGCAGGATTACGTGACCGTGGCGCCGGTGAAGGGCAGCCCCACCGAGTTCGTCGGCAAGGACCTCAAGGCCGGCATCGCCGAACTGGAAAAGCGCATGCGCAGCGCCGCCGCCGACCTGGAATTCGAGGAGGCGGCCCGGCTGCGCGACGAAATCCGCCGGCTGGAGGCGCTGGATATGGGCCTCGCGCCGCCGCCGGCCGCCAGCGCCACGCTGCGGCCGGGGCGGGCGCGCAAGGATTTCATGCCGGAGCCTGGAGGGCCTGGTGGCGGTGGGTATGATCCGAAGAAGCGTAGAGGCAGGGGAAGGTAAGGTCTTCTTTTTGTGAACAAAAAGAAGCAAAAAAACTTTTCATTCGTTTTGGAGACTCCGGCGGCGTCACCTCCGCGCTGTTGCAAGGCGACTGAAAGTTTTTGGCTCTCATGGCGCTTGCTGTTGATCGGCGGAATGGTTCTGGCGGCTGGCGTGAGCCTGCACGCTCAGTGGGGCGGTTTCGGGCGGCGGAGACCGGGGACGCGCAGGCGCAGGCGGTGCGGGACGAACGGCCAGCGATGCGGCGAGTGTTCGGCGAAGGGCGGTGGCTCGGGTTTGCGCGGCCTGGGTTGGCGGGGCCGGACACGGGCCGGCGCGGCGGGGCGGGCGATATAGGCCGGGGGTGC
>DATJEA010000020.1:0-2622 GCA_035497095.1 Acetobacteraceae bacterium
GCACGGCG
Source organism: Acetobacteraceae bacterium (assembly GCA_035497095.1). GTDB lineage: Bacteria > Pseudomonadota > Alphaproteobacteria > Acetobacterales > Acetobacteraceae > 70-18. Next base: position 9 of record DATJEA010000020.1, read on the forward strand.
GCGGCGATGGCCTGCGCGCTGGCAGGGCTAACGGCGTTGCAATCGGCGGAGAGCACCTGGCCGTGCCGCTCTGCCATTACAGGGGCAAGCCGCTGCGCCAGGGCCAGCGCGTCGCCCGGCGGCAGGATCGACAGCACGGCATCGGCCCAGCGCACCAGCGCCGCCTCGCTCTCGCGGGTCGGCAGGCCGGCGGCGCGGGCGGTGCTGTCGGCGCTGCGGCCCGCCAACGTCACCGCCACCTCGGCGCCGTGCTGGTGCAGCCGTCGCGCGACGGCGGCACCCATGGCGCCGGGCGCGATGACGGCGATGCGCATCAGAACTTCACGGATGCCGCCAGCGAGCCGAACTGGTGCAGGCCGCCGCTCTGGTGGTGGAATTCGTCGGTTTGCAGCACATGGGTGTAGCTGACCCGCACGCCGTGCCAGAGCACCGCGAAGCCAAACTGCAATTCGCCCACCAGAAGTTGCGATTTCACATGAGGGCTGTTCTGGAAGTCATTGCCGTCCAACGTGATATCGCGACCGACCACGCGGCCATCGGCGCCGGCGAAGACATACCAGGCGAACGGGCGGGTCTGGGTATAGGCGGTGCCGCCGGTGAGGCCGGGGCGCAGCCGGGGGGCGCCGAAATCACCGTCCAGCCCCTGGCCGAAGCGGAACACCACGCCGGTCTGCGCGTAGATCCGCAGATTGCCGACCGAGCCGGTCAGCGAGGGCAGGATCTCGGTGTCCAACCCGCCGACCTGGCCGGTCTTCAGCCGCCAGGTGCGCTCGCTGGTGATCTGGAACAGCGGCTCGTTATGGATCTGCGAGCCCCAGCCGTTGGTGCGGCCCTGGCCGATCAGGTCGTGGAAGCCGTTCTGCACCTCCTCGCCCAGCGCCGCCGGGCCGACCATGCCGATGCCGAAGGTCATCGAGCTGCGATGGTTCGGCGTGTCCTGTAGCAGCGAGAAGTTGGCCATCAGCACGCCGGCATAGGGCCGATCACCGGGCAGCGAGGCGGCGGTCTTGGTGTTGGCCGGGGTGTAGATCTGCTGGGTGAGGTCGATCGCGATGCGCTGGTCGCCGTCGAACCACAGCGCCCTGCCCGCCCGTTGCAGGAATTCCGGCACCGCGCCGACGCCGGAGGTCCAGCCGAGGCGCAAGCCGTTGGTGTAGTAGCGGTCGGTCAGCTTGGCGGTGCTGATCGAGGCGTTTTCGCCCTGCAACGTCCAGATGCTGGCGCTGTCGAGATGCACGGCGGCCGGCGGCGTGCTCGCGGTTTGGGCCCCGGCTGTCTGGGCCTCAGCCGGGGCCGCGCAGAGCGCCGCAGCGAACAGGCCACTGGCGGCGAAAAGGGTGGAGCGGAGGGTCATGCGGGCCTCGTTGCGGGGTCTGCCGGGAGTCTGCCGGCCATAGTGCTGCTTTGACTAGCCTGAATTTGCCGAAATTACGAGCGGAATCAAAGCGGATACTGCCGCGCAGCGGATTGCCACCCCGCCATGCGCTCGAGCGGGATCGCGCGGCGGCCGGCGGCGCGTTCCAGCACCAGGCGAATATCGGCGGTCTGCCCGGCGCGGGCGGCGGCTTCCAGGAAGAACTGCTCCAGCACGTCCTGCTGCGCGTGGCTGCCGCCGAGCCGCCACATGCCGCCGAGCGCCGGACGCATCAGCGCCACCGCTTCGGCATGCTGGCCGGCATGATGGGCGCAGATTGCGCGGGCGATCGGCAGCGCATAGTCGCGCACCAGCGGCGCCAGCGTGCCGCTGCCGTTGCCGAACTGGCGCATGGTCTCCAGCATCCGCTCGGCCGCCTGGGTGCGCCCGGTGGCGGCCAGCGCCATGATCCAGTGCGGCAGGGTGAAGCCTGAGAGGTTGTCGCCGATCCGGGTCTCGGCGAGGTCGGCCAGCTCGGTCCAGCGGTCGCCGATAGCGACGCCCAGCCGCTCCAGCCGGAACAGCATCGAGGCGGCGTTCTGCACGTCGATATAGACATCCGGCGCGGCGGCGGTGAGCGGCGAGGCGAGATTGCGGAAATTCTGGTCGTACAGCCGCAGTACGGTGGCGAAGTCGCCCTGCTCCAGATGATACAGCGCGCGGTGCCACCACAGATGATGCAGCAGGTTGTTGCCGCCCTCCCAGTGCTGCTCCAGCCCGCTCAACCAGGCGATGCCCTCGCTGCGGCGGCCCTGCATCTCCATCACATGCGCCACCGCATGCGCGGCCCACAGATCGCCGGGCGTGAGCTCGATGGCCCGCCTGCCATTCGGCTCGGCGGCGAGATAGTTGCCGCATTCCTCGAGAGCGAAGCAGCGGCAGGCCAGCAGCGTGGCGTAGCCGGGCATCGACACCGACCAATGCGGCAGCACGCGCTCGATCGAGGCGGCCATGTCGGCGGCGCGGCCGAGCCAGAAATTGACGAAATGCGCCAGCCTTATGGCCAGCACGTCATGCGGATGCTCGGCCAGGATCGCCTCCCAGATGGCGATCGCCTGCTCCAGTTCGCCGTCGACCCAGGCGGCCAGCGCGGCGGCGTGCCGGCGTTCGCGCGGCGTGGCGTGGGCGGTCAGCCGGGCGGCGCTGGCGGCGGCCTGGCGGGCGGCCGGCACCAGCGCCTGCTTGAAGCCGAGCATCGCC
>DATJEA010000021.1:0-2036 GCA_035497095.1 Acetobacteraceae bacterium
GCCGTCCTCGCCCAGCTTGATGACGCCGGCCTCGATCATCTCATGATACAGGTCATTGCCCTCGCGGGTGCGCTCGCCGACGCCGGCGAACACCGACACGCCGCCGTGCCCCTTGGCGATGTTGTTGATCAGTTCCTGGATCAGCACCGTCTTGCCGACGCCGGCGCCGCCGAACAGGCCGACCTTGCCGCCCTTTAGATACGGTGCCAGCAGGTCGACCACCTTGATGCCGGTGACCAGGATTTCGGACGAGCTGGACTGGTCCTCGAACGACGGCGCGGCGCGGTGGATCGGGTAGCGCTTCTCGTTGCCGATCGGGCCGCGCTCGTCGATCGGGTCGCCGATCACGTTGATGATGCGGCCCAGCGTCTTGGGGCCGACCGGCACGCTGATCGGGGAGCCGGTGTCGACCACTTCCTGGCCGCGCACCATGCCGTCGGTGCTGTCCATGGCGATGCAGCGCACGGTGCGCTCGCCGAGCTCCTGCGCCACTTCCAGCACCAGGGTGCTGTCGCCCATCTTGGTGTGCAGCGCGTTCTGGATGAACGGCAGCTCACCGTCGAACTGCACGTCGATCACGGCGCCGAGCACCTGCGTCACGCGCCCGACATTGTTGCTGGCCATCTGGAAAGCTCCTGTCTCTTGTCTTACGCGATCAAACGGCTTCGGCGCCGGAGATGATCTCGATGAGTTCTCGGGTGATGTTCGCCTGGCGGGCGCGGTTGTAGTTCTGGGTCAGCCGCTTGATCATGTCGCCGGCGTTGCGGGTGGCGTTGTCCATCGCGGTCATCTGCGCCGCGTTGAAGCCGGCGGCGTTCTCCAGCAAGGCGCGATAGACCTGGATCGCCAGGTTCTGCGGCAGCAGCCGGGCCAGCAGGGTCTCTTCGTCCGGCTCGAACTCGTAGCTGGCGCCGTCCTCAAGCCCGCTCTGGCCCTCGGGCAGCGGGGTAGGGATCAGCTGGGTCACGGTCGGCACTTGCGCGATCACCGACTGGAAGCGGTTGTAGATCAGCGTGCAGACATCGAATTCGCCGGCCTCCAGCATCGCCGTCACCCGTGCCGCGATATCCTGGGCGTCGGCGAAGTTGATCGACTTGCGGCCGACATAGTTGATGTCGCCGACCAGCCGGCTGGCCAACTCATGCTTGAGGAAATCGCGCCCCTTGCGGCCGACCACCAGGATCTTGACGGTCTTGCCCTCGCCTTCGAGCTTGCGGGCGAAGGCACGCGCCATGCGGCCGACGCTGGAGTTGAACGCGCCGGCCAGGCCGCGATCGGCGGTGACCACCACCAGCAACTGCACCTGGTCGGAGCCGGTGCCGACCAGCATCTTCGGCGCGGTCGGGCTGCCGACGGCGGCGGCGCCGAGCGAGCTCAGCATCCGCTCCATCCGCTGGGCATACGGCCGCGCCGCCTCGGCCTGGCTTTGCGCACGGCGCAGCTTGCTCGCCGCGACCATCTTCATGGCCGAGGTGATCTTCTGCGTCGACTTGACGCTGTTGATGCGGAGCCGGAGCGACTTCAGACTGGGCATTGCTGTGCGACCTGCTCGGCGATCAGGCGAAGGTCTTGGTGAAGCTGTCCATGAACGCAATCAGCTTCTTCTCGGTCTCCGGCTTGATCTCGCGGTCGGTGCGGATTGCATCGAGAATCGCGGGCTCCTTGGATCGCATGGTCGACAGCACCTGGCTCTCGAAGCGGCCGATGGCGCCGATGTCGATCTTGTCCAGATAGCCGCGCACGCCGGCGAAGATCGCCACCACCTGCTCCTCGATCGGAACCGGGGAGAATTGCGGCTGCTTCAACAGTTCGGTCAGCCGCGCGCCGCGCGCCAGCAACTGCTGGGTGGAGGCGTCGAGGTCCGAGGCGAACTGCGCGAAGGCGGCCATTTCGCGATACTGCGCCAGTTCCAGCTTGATGCGGCCGGCGACCTGCTTCATCGCCTTGATCTGGGCGTTGCCACCCACGCGGGAAACCGAGATACCGACGTTCACCGCCGGGCGAATGCCTTGGAAGAACAGATTCGTCTCAAGAAA
>DATJEA010000022.1:0-3151 GCA_035497095.1 Acetobacteraceae bacterium
GTCGGCCAGCGCCAGCCCAAGGTCGGCGTCGACTTCTTCCCGCTGACGGTCAATTACCAGGAGAAGGCTTTCGCCGCGGGCAAGATCCCGGGCGGCTTCTTCAAGCGTGAAGGCCGGCCGTCCGAGTTCGAGACGCTGACCTCCCGCCTGATCGACCGGCCGATCCGCCCGCTGTTCCCGGACGGGTTCCGCAATGAGATCCAGGTCGTCGCCACCGTGCTGAGCCATGACCTGGAGAACGACCCCGATGTGGTCGCCATGGTCGGCTGCTCGGCGGCGCTGACCTTGTCCGGCATCCCGTTCTTCGGCCCGGTCGCCGCCGCCCGCGTCGGCGTGATCGACGGCCAGTATGTGCTGAACCCGACCGCCGCCCAGCTCGAGACCAGCACGCTCGACCTGGTGATGGCCGGCACCACCGAAGGCGTGCTGATGGTGGAGTCCGAGGCGCAGGAACTGCCCGAGGACGTGATGCTCGGCGCGGTGAATTTCGGCCATGCCGGCTTCCAGCCGGTGATCCAGGCGATCATCGAACTGGCCGAAGTCGCCGCCAAGGAGCCCTGGGCGCTGCCGGAGCAGAGCGACGAGGAGAAGGCGCTGGCCGCCCGCGTCGACGCGCTGGCCCGCGCCGCGATCACCGAGGCCTACAAGGAGCCGCTGAAGCAGGTCCGCCAGGACATGGTTTCCGCCGCCAAGAAGGCCGCCGCCAAGGCGCTCGCCGACGAGGGGCAGGACGCCGAAAAGGCCAAGGGGCTGTTCAAGGAGCTTGAGGCCGATATCGTCCGCAACTCGGTGCTGGACACCGGCCTGCGCATCGACGGCCGCGACACCAAGACGGTCCGCCCGATCATCGCCGAAGTGGGCGTGCTGCCGCGCGCGCATGGCTCGGCGCTGTTCACCCGCGGCGAGACCCAGGCGCTGTGCGTCGCTACCCTCGGCACCGGCCAGGATGAGCAGATCATCGACGCGCTGGCCGGCGAGTATCGCGAGCACTTCATGCTGCACTACAACTTCCCTCCCTACTCGGTGGGCGAGGCTGGCCGCATGGGCTCGCCGGGCCGGCGCGAGATCGGCCATGGCAAGCTCGCCTGGCGGGCGCTGCACCCGCTGCTGCCGGCGAAGGACAAGTTCCCCTACACCATGCGCGTGGTCAGCGAGATCACCGAGAGCAACGGTTCCTCGTCGATGGCCACCGTCTGCGGCACCTCGCTGGCGCTGATGGATGCCGGCGTGCCGCTGAAGCGTCCGGTGGCCGGCATCGCCATGGGCCTGATCAAGGAGGATCGCGGCTTCGCGGTGCTGACCGACATCCTCGGCGACGAGGACCATCTCGGCGACATGGACTTCAAGGTCGCCGGCACCGAGGTCGGCATCACCAGCCTGCAGATGGATATCAAGATCACCTCGATCACGCCTGAGATCATGCAAGTGGCGCTCGGCCAGGCGCGTGACGGCCGGATGCACATCCTGGGCGAGATGGCCCGTGCGCTGACCGGCGCGCGCAGCGACGTGGCGGCCACCGCGCCGCGCATCACCATCATCACCGTGCCGAAGGAGAAGATCCGCGACGTGATCGGCACCGGCGGCAAGGTGATCCGCGAGATCGTCGAGCAGACCGGCTGCAAGATCGACATCGAGGACGATGGCACGATCAAGATCGCCTCTGCCGACTCCGACAAGACCCAGGCGGCGATCGACAAGATCCGCGGCATCGTGGCCGAGCCGGAGATCGGCGTGATCTACACCGGCAAGGTGGTGAAGACCGCCGAGTTCGGCGCCTTCGTGAACTTCCTCGGCTCGCGCGACGGCCTGGTGCATATCAGCGAATTGCAGCAGGGCCGCGTCAACAAGACCACCGACGTGGTGAACCAGGGCGATAGCGTGAAGGTCAAGGTGCTGGGCTTCGACGATCGCGGCAAGGTGAAGCTGTCGATGCGCGTGGTCGACCAGGCCACCGGCGAGGACATCAGCGACAAGGTCGGCCCGAAGGGCGGGCGCGAGGATGGCGGCCATCGTGAGGGTGGCCATCGTGATGGGGGCCGGGGCGGCCACGAGCGCCGTTCCGAGCCGGCCGCGGAGTAAGCGGGGCGGCCGCGCGCATCCAAGGTGGTGCGCGCGGCCGGATTCCCTTTATGATCGCGCCGCGGCGCGACGGTGTTCAGGCCATTCCGGCGGCCGACCGGGCCGGATACGGGCAGGCCAATGCGTGCCCGGGGTGTCTGTCTAGAGGGAAGCGAGGCAACAGGACGATGAAGGCGATCAACGCGATCCGCATGGGCGGCGTGGACGTTCTGCCGCTCGTCGAGGGCGGCAAGGGCGTTGCCATCTCCAGCGGCGTCACCTCGGGCCACTGGGCGGCAGGCGGTGGCGTCGGCACGTTCAGCGCCGTCAATGCCGACAGCTATGACGAACACGGCAAGGTCATCCGACAGATCTATCACGGCAAAACCCGGCGCGACCGCCATGAGGAACTGGTGGACTACGCGATTCGCGGCGGCATCCAGCAGGCGCAGCAGTCGCACGAGCTGTCCGGCGGCCGCGGCCGGGTGCACGCCAATATCCTGTGGGAGATGGGCGGCGCCGAGCGGGTTGCGATGGGCGTGCTGGAAGGCGCCAAGGGGCTGATCAACGGCGTTACCTGCGGCGCCGGCATGCCCTATCGGCTGTCCGAGATCGCCGCGCGGTTCAACATCCACTACTACCCGATCATCTCGTCGAGCCGCGCGTTCGGCGCGTTGTGGAAGCGCGCCTATCACAAGGCGGCCGCCCTGCTCGGCGGCGTGGTCTACGAGGATCCCTGGCTGGCCGGCGGCCATAATGGCCTGTCGAACAGCGAGGACCCGACCAAGCCGGAAGATCCGTTCCCGCGCGTGCTCGCGCTTCGCAAGCTGATGCGCGAATTCGGCCTCGGCGAGACCCCGATCATCATGGCCGGCGGCGTCTGGTGGCTGGAGGAATGGTCGGACTGGATCGACAACCCCGAACTCGGCCCGATCGCCTTCCAGTTCGGCACCCGGCCGCTGCTGACCAAGGAGAGCCCGATCGGCGAAGCCTGGAAACGCCGGCTGCTGACGCTGAAGGAGGGCGACGTGTTCCTCAACCATTTCAGCCCGACCGGCTTCTATTCCTCGGCGGTGAATAACAGCTTCATCCA
>DATJEA010000023.1:0-1825 GCA_035497095.1 Acetobacteraceae bacterium
CGACCCCGGCCGCGCCGCCGCCATTGCCGCTGCCGCCACCCCCGGCCCCGCCGCCGCCGGCACCGCCGAGCCATACCGCGCAGCCGAACGACACCAAGAACCCGGCGCCGGACAGCAAGTCACTGGAGAACACGCTGGAGAAGCTGCGCGCCATGCAGGCGCAGAACAGTCCGCCGACGCGCCGCGCCAATCCGGACTCCTCGCGCGCGCCGGTCGCCGGCGGCCGCCGCACCGGCGACCTCACCGGCCGCCTGACCGCGGCGCAGCGTGGCGCGATCGGCGACAAGGTGCGCGAATGCTGGACCAAGGACGCCGGCGCCCTCGATCTCGACAAGATGTCGGTTCAATTGATCGTGACCGTCGACGCCAGCGGCACCGCGCGTGATGCCGAGGTCGGGCCGGAGGACGCCGGAAGGCTCGGCGATCCGCGGTTCCGCGCCTTCGCCGAGCGCGCGCGCCGCGCCGTGCTGTCGCCGCGTTGCTCCAATCTGCCGATCCCGCCGGGCGACCTCGGCGGCCAGCAGAAGCTGTATTTCAGGTTCAAGCCATGAACCCGCCATGTCAGCCGCCCTATATGAAGCCGATATGTCCGCTCCAACCCGCGAGGAAGCACGAAGCCCCATGAACACGCGTGACGGCGATCGCCTGACACCGGGCGCCATGATCCACACCGAGACCCTGTCCGGCCGCCAGCCGCGACACAGCGGTTTGATCCAACTGAACCGGCGCGGCTTGCTGGCCGGCGGCGCCGGATTGCTGGCCTCGCCCTTGCTGCTGTCGCGCGCCTTCGCCCAGACGGCACCGGCCGCTCCGGCCGCCGCCGCTCCGACTGGCGCCGCCCCCGGCAGTGCCGAGATCACCGTCGATCGCGCCCGCACCGCGCCGATCCCGATCGCCATCCCCGACCTGGTGGCCGGCGGCGGCGACTCGGCGCAGCTCGGCCGCGACATCGCCGGCGTGATCACCAACAACCTGGTGCGCTGCGGCCTGTTCCGCGCCATCGACCCGGCCGCCTTCATCAAGGACAGCGGCGGCGACGTGCCGCAATTCGCCAACTGGAAGGTGGTCGGCGCCCAGGCGCTGGTCACCGGCAAGGTCGAGAGCCTCGGCGGCGACAAGGTGCGGGTCGAATTCCGGCTGTGGGACATCCTGCCGCAGGCGCAGATCCAGGGCACCGCCTACACCACCACGCTGTCCAACTGGCGCCGCATCGCGCACATCATCAGCGACGTGATCTATGAGCGGCTGCTCGGCGAGAAGGGCTATTTCGACACCCGCATCTGCTACATCGCCGGCTCCGGCCCGAAGGATCGCCGGGTGAAGCGGCTGGCGATCATGGATCAGGACGGCGAGCGCAACCAGTTCCTCACCGATGGCCGCTTCCTGGTGCTGAGCCCGCGCTACCATCCGACGCGCGACCAGATCGCCTTCATGAGCTATCAGAACGACAAGCCGCGGGTCTATCTGTTCGATCTCGGCAGCGGCCGGCAGACCGTGCTCGGCAACTTCCAGGGCATCACCCTGTCGCCCCGCTTCGCGCCGGATGGCAACAGCGTCGTGCTGTCGGAAACCAACGGGCCGGGCGCCGATATCTGGTCGGTCGGGCTGAACGGCGGCGCCCACCGCAAGCTGACCAACACCGGCGGGGCGATCGACGTGTCGCCCTGCTACAGCCCGGACGGCACCCGGATCGTGTTCAACTCGGACCGCGGCGGCGACCAGCAGCTTTACGTGATGGGCTCGGACGGCTCCAACGTGCAGCGCATCAGTTTCGGCCAGGCGCGCTACGCTACCCCGGTCTGGTCGCCGCGCGGCGACCAGACCG
>DATJEA010000024.1:0-6866 GCA_035497095.1 Acetobacteraceae bacterium
GACTCCCCTTACTATTCGAAAAACAGCTTGATTTTCTTAAGAAATATCGCGATGACATCGTGCTGAGGCGTAGCAAAAGAATATTCGCGATAGAACCTCTCTTGAAAAAAACTAAAGACGCTCCCTTTCGGCGATAAATGAGTTGTAGCTATCAAACTCATCGCGTCGGAGTTTTGTACGATAACTACCAACAGTAAGTTTGAGTTACAAAATTTGATTTATTATTGAAGTTTTTTTCTTCTCTTTTTCAAAAAGAAGCGCTTCCTTCCTGCCACTCATCTTCCTTCCCTCACCCCAACGCCAACCGCCCCTTCTCCCCAACCAACCGCGAGCACCCAGGCGCCGCCAGCACCCGTTCCAACTCGGCCCGCATCAACCCCGCCCGCGCCGGCGTCTGGCGCCGCCACTGGCAGAGCGGGCCGACCATGCGGGCGGCGTTCTGGCCGTTGAAGGCGTCGATCTCGATCACCGCGTCGGCCAGCAGGCGGTAGCCGTCGCCCGAGGTGGCGTGGAAGGCGGCGAGGTTGGCGTTGGCGAAGGTGGCGAACAGGGCGCGGGCGCGGTTGGGGTTGCGGAGGTCGAAATCGGGGTGGCTGGCGAGGCGGCGGATTTCGGCCAGCGCGGTCGGGCGCGGGGCGGCGGCTTGCAGCGCGAACCACTGGTCGAGCACCAGCGGATCGTGGCGCCAGGTGGCGTGGAAATCGGCCAGGGCTGCGGCGCGTTCGGGGCTGTCGCCGGCGGCGAGGGCGGTCAGGGCGGCGAGGCGGTCGGTCATGTTGCCGGCTTCGGTGTATTGCGTGGCGGCGAGCGCCACGTCGCCGGCGGCGGCGAGATAGGCGAGGCAGGCATTGCGCAGCGCGCGGCGGCCGATCGCGGCGCCGTCTTTGCGGTAGGGGCCGGGATCGGCGAGGCGGGCGTGGGTGGCGCGCAATTCGCGGTCGAACTGGCGGCCGAGCGCGGCGCGCCAGGCTTGCCGCAGCGCATGGATGCCGTCGACATCGACCACCGTCATGCGGTCGCCGAGCAGGCCCTCGGAGGGCAGCAGCAGGGCGCGGGCGGCGAACTGGTGGTCGGCAGCCGGGCCGGCGCCGGTTTCGGCATTGGCCAGCGTCGCGGCGAAAGCCTCGACGACGCCGGCATCGGGGGCGCGCGGGCCGGGGGAGGGGAGCTGCGCCATCATCGCCTCGGCGGCGTAGGTCTGGCCGGAATCCCAGCGCACGAACGGGTCGGTGTCGTGGGCGGCGAGGAAGCGGAGTTGCGCGGAGGTGAGGCCGGCGAGCTTCACCGGCGCCGAGAAGCCGCGCAGCAGGGAGGGCACCGGGCGGGCGGGCAGGTTGTCGAAGACGAAATCCTGCGAGGCTTCGGTGAGCAGCAGGCGGCGGGTGGCGAGTTCGGCGCCGTCCGGGGCGAGCAGGCCCATCTCGACCGGGATCGGCAGCGGGTGTTTGGTTGGCTGGCCGGGGGTAGGAGGGGTGTGCTGGCGGAGCGTCAGCGTGTAGCGGCCGGTGGCGGGGTCGAACGCCTCGGAGACGGTGACTTCGGGGGTGCCGGCCTGGCCGTACCAGGCGCGGAAGGCGGAGAGATCGACGCCGCTGCCGGCCTCGATCGCGGAGACGAAATCCTCGATGGTGACGGCCTGGTTGTCGTGGCGGGCGATGTAGGTGTCCATGCCGCGGCGGAAGCCCTGCTCTCCCGTCATGGTATGCAGCATGCGGACGATTTCGGCGCCCTTGTTGTAGATGGTCGCGGTGTAGAAATTGTCGATCGCGACGTAGGAGTCCGGGCGGACCGGGTGGGCCAGGGGGCCGGCGTCCTCGGCGAACTGGGCGGCGCGCAGGCGCAGCACGTCGGACAGGCGTTTTACCGCGGGGCTGCCCATGTCGGCGCTGAACTGCTGGTCGCGGAAGACGGTGAGGCCCTCTTTGAGGGAAAGCTGGAACCAGTCGCGGCAGGTGACGCGGTCGCCGGTCCAGTTGTGGAAATACTCGTGGGCGATGACCGATTCGATGCCTTCGTAGTCGGCGTCCGTCGCGGTGTCGGGGCGGGCGAGGACGTATTTGGTGTTGAAGACGTTGAGGCCCTTGTTCTCCATGGCGCCCATGTTGAAGTCCGACACGGCGGCGATGTTGAAGACGTCGAGGTCGTATTCCAGGCCGTATTTGTCTTCGTCCCACTGCATCGAGGCTTTGAGCGAGGCCATGGCGTGGGCGCATTTGTCCTCGTCACCACGCCGCACCCAGATGGCGAGCGCGACATGGCGGCCGGAACGGGTGGTGAAGGCGTCGCGGACGGAGACCAGGTCGCCGGCGACCAGGGCGAACAGGTAGCTGGGCTTGGGGTGCGGGTCGGTCCAGCGGGCGAAATGGCGGCCGTCCGGCAGTGTGCCGGTTTCGCCGGGGTTGCCGTTGGAGAGCAGGATTGGGCAGGTTTGGTCGGCGATGATCTCGGTGGTGTAGCGGGCCATGACGTCCGGGCGGTCGGGGAACCAGGTGATGCGGCGGAAGCCTTCGGCCTCGCATTGGGTGAAGTAGTTGCCGCCGGAGAGGTAGAGGCCGGAGAGCTCGGAGTTGGCTTCCGGGGCGGTGCGGACGGTTAGTTCCAGCGTGCAGGCGTCGGGCGGGTCGGCGATTTCCAGGGAGCCGTCTTCGTGCAGGGTGTAGCGGTTGGGGCTGAGTGCCGCGCCGTCCAGCTTCAGGTCGAGCAGTTCCAGCGCTTCGCCGTCGAGACGGAGCGGGCCAGGGGTGTTGCGGCGCAGGGCGAGGCGGGAGCGGACCAGGGTTGCCTTCGGAGCCAGCTCGAAGCTCAGATCGACGGTGTCGACGAGGAAGACGGGCGGGCGGTAGTCGGCGCGGTGGGTGGTCATGGCGGCTCCCTCAGGAAGGTCTTCTTTTTGTGAACAAAAAGAACACCCTCCCTTACCCCGGCAGCCAGACCCTGAAAACCACCCCCTGGCCCAGATCGGTGTCGATCGCCAACTGGCCGCGGTGGCGGTTGACGATGTGCTTGACGATCGCGAGCCCGAGGCCGGTGCCGCCCTCGCGGCGGCCGCGGCCCTGGTCGACGCGGTAGAAGCGTTCGGTCAGCCGGGGCACCTGGGCGCGCGGGATGCCGGGGCCGTCGTCCTGCACCACCAGCGCCACTCCGCCGGCGGCGGCGCTGGCGGATAGCCGCACGGTGCCGCCCTCGCGGCCGTATTTCACCGCGTTGTCGATCAGGTTGCCGGCCAGTTGCATCAGTTGCTCGGGGTCGCCGCGCAGCAGCGGCAGGTCGGCGTCGATGTCTTGCACCAGGGTCACCCGGCGGGCGGTAAGTTTCGGCTCGAAGCTGGCGGCGACGCGGGCCAGCAGCGGGCCGAGCGCCACCAGTTCGGCGGGCGGCTGGTGTTCGGTGAGTTCGATATGCGACAGGCTGAGCAGGTCGTCGATCAGCCGGTTCATCCGCGCCGCCTGCTCGGCCATGATGGCGAGGAAGCGGGTCTGGGCGGGCTTGTCGTCGGCGGCCGGGCCGCGCAGCGTGTCGATGAAGCCGATCAGGCTGGTGAGCGGGGTGCGCAACTCGTGGCTGGCGTTGGCGACGAAATCGGCGCGCATCCGCTCCACCATGCGCTCGCCGGTGCGGTCGGATAGCACCACCAGCGCCTGGGTGCCGTCGGCCAGCTGCGGGTCCAGATAGATGACGCTGGCCCGCAGGTCGCGCGCCACCGGGGAGGCGAGCGTCAGGTCGGCGGCGGCGATGCCGTGGCTGGCCCAGGCGGCGTCGATCGCGTCGCGCAGCGCGGGGTGGCGCAGCACGGCGGCCAGATCGGTCTGGAAGGTGTCGCGCGCGGCGGCGTTGGCCCGGCGCAGCGTGCGGCCGGCATCGAGCAGCAGCAGCGGGTCGGGCAGGCGTTCGACGATCGCCGCGTTGGCGCGGGTCAGGGCGTCGACCTGGCTGGCCCGCGAGGCCAGGGTTCGTGCCAGACGCTCGATCGCCTGGGCGATGCGATGCAGCGGCGGCAGGCGGGGGGCGGCGGCGGGCGGGCGTTCCAGGACGGCCTGGCGGAGGGTTTCGGCGAGCCGGCCGAGGTCGGCCAGCCACAGCCAGGCGAGGCCCAGCGCGCCCAGCGCCACCACCGCCATCGCCGCCATCGCCATCGCCGGCGCCAGCGCGCCGAGCAGCAGCAGCGTCAGCAGCGCCGCCAGCGGCACCGTCGCCAGCGCCAAGGCGACCAGCAGCAGGCTGCCCAGCGCCACGGGCGGGCGCTACATGCCGGGGCCGGTGACCGAATCCGGCGCCGGTTCGATCAGATGCGCGCCGCCGCGCTGGATTTCGAACAGCGCCAGGCCCCGATGCACGGTGCCGTCCGGCTGCAACGCCAGCACGCCATCGACGCCGGCGAAGCCCTCCGGCCGGCATAGTGCGGCGACCGAATAGCCGCCCTCCTTGGCCAGCACATTGGCGATCGCCGCCGCGTCATAGGCGAAATCCGACAGCCCCGGCGCCGGCGAACCATAGGCGGCCTGGTAGTTGGCGTTGTAGCCGCTGCGTGCGGCGGCGTCGGGCGCCGCGTACCAGGCGCCGTTCAATGCGGCACCCCCGCGTGCCCGCGGCGAGGCCCACAGCGCCGGCCCCAGCACCCGGACTGCCGGCGGGTCGAGGTCGTAATAGGATAGCAGGCTGGCCACCGCGCTCAATTGCTCGCCGACATCGGCCAGCAGCAGCGCGTCGAATGGCGCCGGCGGGATCGCGGCGCGCGCCAATTGCGCGGCGCGGCTGCGGCCGGCGGCGGTGTTCTCGCGGCGGGCGGCGCGGATCTGCGCGTCGAGCGGCCCGCGCCTGCTGGCATAGCCGGAGATATCGCGCATGGTGGTGTTGATCGTGGCCATCGCGGTGCCGTGGAAGCGGATATCCGGTGCCGCCAGCCCGGCCGCCACCGTCGCCCGGCCCAGGGCGGCTGCCATCGCGTGGCCGAATTCGGTCTCCGGCAGCACCGCGGCGAAGCGGGTTTTGCCCTGCGCCGCCGCACTCGCCACCAGGCGGCGGACCTGCTGATACGGCGTCAGGCCCAGCACCCAGACCCCCGGCTGCGCCTGCGCCGGGTCGGAGGTGAAGGCCAGCACCGCGACCCCGGCCTGCCGCGCCGGGCCGGCCACGGCCGCGGTTTCCTGCGAGGTCAGCGGCCCGATGATCAGCCCGGCGCCGGCCGCCAGTGCCTGCTGCGCCGCCGCCGCGGCCCCTTGCGCGGTGCCGCCGGTATCGCGCACATCGAGCGGCGGCGCGCCTTGCAGCGACAGCGCCAGCTTGGCGGCGTTCACCAGCGCCTCGCCGCGCGCGGCGTTCGGCCCGGTGAGCGGCGCCAGCAGCGCCACGGTGCGGCCGGGCGGTGCGACGCTGGACAGGCTTTGCCCAGGCGCGCCGCCGGGAGGATAATAGCCGCCCCTCGGCGCGTATGGCGCGGTGGCGCAACCGGCGACGGCCAAGGTAAACGCGAGGGATGCGAATGTCCGACGAAGCATGCGACGAGTCTCCCGTGCCGGCAGCGTCCGGCGCGCTGCCCAATGGTCTTGTGCTGGTTTCAACGCCGATCGGCAACCTCGGCGACATTTCAATGCGGGCGGTGGCGGTATTGCGGGCGGCGGATCTGGTGTTGTGCGAGGATACCCGAACCACCGCGCGGCTGCTGCGCGAGTATTCGATTACCACGAAAACGGCCGCTCTGCATGACCATAACGAGGATTCGCGGATCGGGTTGGTACTTGATCTGCTGCGCGCCGGAAAAGTTGTCGCACTGGTCAGCGATGCCGGCACGCCGCTGGTCTCCGACCCCGGCTATCGGCTGGTTCGCGCGGCGCTGGCCGAGGGGCTGCCGGTCGGCGGTGTGCCTGGCGCCAATGCCGCGGTGCTGGCGCTGACCCTGTCCGGCTTGCCGCCGCAACCGTTTCTTTTCATGGGGTTTTTGCCCCCGAAGGGCGGTGCACGGCGGGCGGTGCTGGCACGGCTGGCGGCGGCCGATATTGGCGCCACGCTCATATTTTATGAGGCGCCGCACCGGCTGGCCGAGGCGCTGGCGGATATGGCCGATGTGCTCGGTGCGCGGCCGGCGGCGGTGGCGCGGGAGTTGACCAAGCGGTTCGAGGAGGTGCGGCGGGACGGGCTGGCGGAGCTTGCCGAGTATTATACTACCGTCAAACCGCGCGGCGAAATCACCATCGTGGTGGCAGCAGCGGGCGAAAACGCGGCAAAACCCGACGATCTGGACGCAAAACTGGGTGCAGCCCTGGCCGCGCACAGCCTGAAACAGGCGGTGGCGCAGGTCACCGCGGCGACCGGATTGCCGCGCAAGCAGGTTTACGCGCGGGCGCTGGCACTGGCCGGCGAGAAACAGGTATGAGCCATACCTATCACGAATACGGTATGAATACCGTCAATCGGCGTTGTCCTGGTCCTTGCGGAACTGCGCCGACGGGTAGACGCCCATGATCCGCGTCTCGCGCGAGAAGAACGACAGCTCCTCCAGCGCCCGGCGCAGTTTCGGCTGCTCCGGGTGGCCTTCCACATCGCAGAGGAACTGCGTCGCGGTGAACTGGCCGCCGACCATGTAGCTTTCCAGCTTGGTCATGTTGACGCCATTGGTGGCGAAGCCGCCGAGCGCCTTGTACAGCGCCGCCGGGATGTTGCGGACACGGAATACGAAGGTGGTCATCAGGTCGGTCATCTCCGGCGACACCTCGCGCGGCTTGGGCGCCATCACGTAGAACCGGGTGGTGTTGTGGGCGGCATCCTCCACGTTGCGGCGCAGGATTTCCAGGCCGAACAGCTCGGCGGCCAGCGACGAGGCGATGGCGCATTCCTCGGGGCGGTTCCAGGCCGCCACCTGCTCGGCCGAG
>DATJEA010000025.1:0-6450 GCA_035497095.1 Acetobacteraceae bacterium
GAGGTTCATCGTCACCTTGGGCCAGGCCTGCTCGAATCAGCGTATGAGGAATGCCTTGCTCACGAGTTGACCGAGGCCGGGTTGCAGTTCCGCCGACAGGCGGAATTGCCGATCATCTATAAATCCGTGCGGCTGGACTGCGGTTATCGGATGGATCTGGTTGTCGAAGATGCGCTTATCCTCGAACTGGAATCAGCAGAGAAGATCCTCCCGCTCCATGAAGCGCAAATGCCGACTTATCTCCGCCTATCACGCATCCGCTACGGCCTCATCATGAACTTCAACACGCCCGTTCTGAAGGACGGCCTCCGCCGTATCGTGCTGTAATGACGTCCTCAACCCTTTCTGCGCTTACTTCTCCGTGTCTCTGTGTCTCTGTGGTGAATCTTCCTGACTTTCTTCTCTGCCCCCCGAACCACAGACCGTAGACCATGGCCAAACCCACCTCCCGTTATGTCTGCCAGTCCTGCGGCGCGGTGACGCCGAAATGGGCCGGGCGGTGTGAGACCTGCGGCGAGTGGAACACCGTCGCCGAGGAGGCGGTGGAGGCTGGGCCGGGGCTGGCGGCCAAGGCGAAGGCCGCCACCCGGAAGCTGGAATTCGTCGATCTGGCCGGCAGCGCCACGCCGCCGCCACGGGCGCCGAGCGGGATTGCCGAGCTGGACCGGGTGCTGGGCGGCGGGCTGGTGGCCGGTTCGGCGGTGCTGGTGGCCGGCGATCCGGGGATCGGCAAATCCACGCTGCTGTTGCAGGCCGCGGCCAGCCTGGCCAAGGCCGGGCGGCGGGTGCTGTATGTCTCGGGCGAAGAGGCCGTGGATCAGGTGCGGCTGCGGGCGCGGCGGCTGGGGTTGCAGGACAGCCGGCTGGAACTGGCGGCCTCGATCAACCTGCGCGAGATCGCCGCCGGGCTGGAGGCGGCCGGGGATGCGACGCTGGTGGTGATCGACAGCATCCAGACCATGTGGATGGACGGCATTGACAGCGCGCCGGGCACCGTCTCGCAGGTGCGGGCCTGCTCGTTCGAGCTGATCCGGCTGGCCAAGACGCGCAATTTCGCGGTGGTGCTGGTCGGCCACGTCACCAAGGAGGGAGCCATCGCCGGGCCGCGGGTGCTGGAGCACATCGTCGACGCGGTGCTGTATTTCGAAGGCGATCGCGGCCACCAGTTCCGTATCCTGCGCGCGGTGAAGAACCGCTTCGGCGCCACCGACGAAATCGGCGTGTTCGAGATGACCGATGCCGGGCTGGCCGAGGTGGCCAACCCCTCGGCGCTGTTCCTGGCCGAGCGGCGGGGCAATATCTCCGGCAGCGCGGTGTTCGCCGGGCTCGAGGGCACGCGGCCGGTGCTGGTGGAAATCCAGTGCCTGCTGGCCGCCAATCCCGGCGGCAGCCCGCGCCGCTCGGTGATCGGCTGGGACTCGGGGCGGCTCTCGATGCTGCTGGCGGTGCTGGAAACCCGCTGCGGCCTGCGGCTCAATGCCACCGATGTATATCTGAACGTCGCCGGCGGGCTGAGGGTGAGCGAGCCGGCGGCCGATCTGGCGGTGGCCGCAGCCCTGGCCTCGGCGGCGACTGATCAGCCGACCGACCCCGGCTGCGTGTATTTCGGCGAGGTCGGCCTGTCCGGCGAAGTCCGGCAGGTGGCGCAGGCCGATGCGCGGCTGAAAGAGGCGCAGAAGCTGGGTTTCACCGCCGCCTGCCTGCCGCGCCGGGTGGCGCGCGGCAATCGCCGGGCGGCGGCGCCGGAGGGGCTGGAATTGCAGGAAATCGGCCATCTCGGCGATCTGGTGGCGCGGTTTTCCGCCAAACCCGCGAAAAAATGACCGGCGCCACAACGAACATGGGCGCCATGCACCCCGCCGGGCGGCGACAGGGTAGTGGCGGGGCGGACGAGAACGCTATATGCACCACAGCATGCTGGAACCGAGCCTGTGAACTGGGTCGACTTTATCGTCGTCGCCGTGCTGGTGATATCGGCGCTGCTCGCCTTCCTGCGCGGATTCGTGCGCGAGGTGCTGGGCGTCGGCGCCTGGGTGGGGGCGGCGCTGTTCGCCGCCAATACCGTCGATCTGGTGCGCGACAGATTCCATCAATGGCTGGGCGGCGCCGAATTCGGCGACCCGGCGGCCTGGATCGCGATGTTCCTGCTGGCGCTGATCGTGCTGTCGATCATCACCGGCATGCTGGCGCGGCTGGTGCGGGCCTCCGGGCTGGGCGGCATCGACCGCACCGTGGGCGTGGCCTATGGCCTGGCGCGCGGCGGGGCGCTGCTGGTGGTGGCCTATCTGGTCGGCGGCTTTCTGCTGCCGCCGGACCGCTGGCCGCCGCCGGTGCAACAGGCGGTGAGCCTACCCTATATATACGAGGGCGCCGAGTGGGTGGCGCATCTGCTGCCCGAGCAATACCGGCCCCCGGTCAAGGCGCCGCCGGCCGGGGTGACGCCCACGGCAGCCGAGCTGCTCCAATCCAACCCGCAGGGCCGCGCCGTCGGCCAGCCGTGACGGCAACAGGAGGCACTGCGATGACGCTTTCGACCCTGGACAGTCATGACGATGACAAGATGCACGAGGAGTGCGGCGTGTTCGGCGTGTGGAACCACGTCGATGCCTCGGCGCTGACCGCGCTGGGGCTGCACGCGCTGCAGCATCGCGGGCAGGAGGCGACCGGCATCGTGAGCCATGACGGCCAGCATTTCCACACCCATCGCGGCCTCGGGCTGGTGGGGGAGAATTTCGGCGATGCGCGGGTGATCGCCTCGCTGCCCGGCACCCGTGCCCTGGGGCATAACCGCTATGCCACCACCGGCGCCACGCTGCTGCGCAATGTGCAGCCGCTGTATGCCGATTTCGAGTTCGGCGGCCTGGCGGTGGGGCATAACGGCAATCTGACCAACGCCAACGCGCTGCGCCGGGCGCTGGTGCGGCGCGGCTGCCTGTTCCAGTCCACCACCGACAGCGAGGTGTTCATCCATCTGATCGCCATCAGCCTGTATTCCAACGTGGTCGACCGGCTGATCGACGCGCTGAAGCAGGTGATCGGCGCCTATTCGCTGATCGCGCTGACCGACAGCGCGCTGATGGGGGTGCGCGACCCGCTGGGGGTGCGGCCGCTGATCCTTGGGCGGATGGGCGAGGGAGCGGCGACCAGTTGGGTGCTGGCCAGCGAGACCTGCGCGCTCGACATCGTCGGCGCCGAGTTCGTGCGCGACGTGGAGCCGGGCGAGATCGTGGTGATCAGCGACCAGGGGGTGCACAGCATCAAGCCGTTCCCGCGCGCCACGCCGCGGTTCTGCGTGTTCGAATACATCTATTTCGCCCGCCCGGATTCGGTGGTCGAGGGCATGCCGGTCTACGAGGCGCGCAAGCGGATCGGCGCCGAACTGGCCCGCGAAAGCCATATCGACGCCGACGTGATCGTGCCGGTGCCGGATTCCGGGGTGCCGGCGGCGATGGGCTACGCGCATGAGAGCGGCATCCCGTTCGAGCTCGGGATCATCCGCAACCATTATGTCGGCCGCACCTTCATCGAGCCGACCGATAACATCCGCCATCTCGGGGTGAAGCTGAAGCACTCGGCCAACAAGCCGATGCTGAAGGGCAAGCGGGTGGTGCTGGTGGATGACAGCATCGTGCGCGGCACCACCAGCCGCAAGATCGTCGAGATGGTGCGCGCCGCCGGGGCGGCCGAGGTGCATATGCGGATTTCGTCGCCGCCGACCACGCATTCCTGCTTCTACGGCATCGACACGCCGGAGCGCGGCAAGCTGCTGGCGGCCAGGCACAGCGTGGAGGAGATGGCGCAGTTGATCGGCGCCGACAGCCTGGCGTTCATCAGCCGGGACGGGCTGTACCGGGCGCTGGGCCATGTCGGGCGCGACCCGGCCAAGCCGTTCTATTGCGACGCCTGCTTCACCGGCGACTACCCGATCGCGCTGCCGGACATGGCGGCGAAGGAGAACCTGCAACTCAGCCTGCTCGCCGAGACCCGCTGAGCATGGGGCCATTGGATGGACAGGTGGCGCTGGTCACCGGGGCGAGCCGTGGCATCGGCGCGGCAGCCGCGGTGGAACTGGCGCGGCGCGGCGCGCATGTGGTGCTGACCGCGCGCACCCAGGGCGGGCTGGAGGAAACCGACGACGCGATCCGCGCGCTGGGCGGCAGCGCCACGCTGCTGCCGCTCGATCTGGTCGAGCAGCAGGCGGAACTGGACCAGCTCGGGCCGAGTCTGTTCGAGCGCTTCCGCCGGCTGGACATCATGGTCGCCAACGCCGGCACGCTGGGCACGCTGACGCCGGTGCCGCATCTGCTGCCGAAGGTCTGGACCGAACTGCTGGCGGTCAATCTGTCGGCGCATTGGCGGCTGATCCGCAGTTGCGGGCCGCTGCTGGCGATCGCGCCGGCCGGGCGGGCGGTGTTCGTCACCGCGGGCCGGGCGCGGGCGCCGCGTGCCTATTGGGGCGGCTACGGCGCCACCCTGGCGGCGATGGAGCACCTGGCGCTGACCTGGGCCGAAGAGACGCGGGAGACGGCGCTGCGGGTGAATCTGTTCGACCCTGGCCCAGTGGCGACCCGGCTGCGGCTGCAGGCCTATCCGGGCGAGGAACAGGCGGGATTGCGCCGGCCGGCCGATGTGGCGCCGGCGCTGGTCGATCTGTGCATGCCGGGCGAGGCGCGGCATGGGGCGTTGGTTCACCTCGAAAGCAAGTGAAGTCTTCTTTGTTTGAAAACAAAGAGGCAAAAAAACTTCATCCATTGATGCACCGGCCGCGGTGCGCCAAAGGATGAAGTTTTTTGCGCGCTTTTTTTCAAAAAAGCGCTGCTTGCTTAACTTGCGTAGTCTGACCCTTCCTTATCCAGAATCCGCCGCCAGGCCGCCAGATGCATCGCCGCGTCGGCGCGCCCGCCCCAGGGACCGGTGTAGTTCCGCCGCAGCCGTTGCGGCAGTTGGCGCAGTTTCTGGCCGGTGGACATCGCGGTCACCTGATACATCGCGGTGCGTTCGGCCTGGTGCAACTCGTCGAATGCATCGGCCACCGTCGGGCCGACCACGGTGACGCCGTGGCTGGCCATCAGCATGATGCTGTGGTCGCCCATCAGGTCGGCGATGCGATCGCCCTCGGAGATATTGCCAACCGGTTCGTCGCCTTGCAGGTCGACCACCATGCGGTCGTTCAGCGCCAGATTGTTATGGTGCGACAGGCTGAACGCCGGGGTTTCCAGCATCGACAGCGCGGTGAGGTATTGCGGGTGGACATGCATCACGCAGGCCGCCGCCGGCCGGCGCAGATGGATGCGGGCGTGGATGTGGAAGGCGACCTTGCGCAACTCGCCGTCGCCGCGCAGCACCCGGCCATCGAGGTCGCAGACGATCAGGCTGGAGGCGGTCAGCTCCTCGAACCGCCAGCCGCGCGGGTTGATCAGGAATTGCGGCTCGGCGCCGGGCAGCATCAGCGAATTGTGGTTGCCGATCTGCTCGTTCCAGCCCAGCCGGGCGGAGACGCGGAACACTGCTGCCATATCGCAGCGCAGCGCCCATTCGGCAGCCTCCGCAGCGCTGTCGGTTCGGTTCTTGATGATTGCGGACATTGGTGGCCCCCTGCATATTGGTCTCAGGCGTATTGCCCTGAATGGTGCCCCGGCCTCGCGGTTTTGCCAAGTGAGCCGCTTGCCAGGCCCGCTGCTTTGGCGGCAAGCTGGGAGCATTGCCTGAAGGAAACGGCCGATGACCCCCGCCCGCCAGACAACCATGCTGATCAACGCGGCGCACAGCTTCACGCATTACTGCCTGCTGATCCTGCCGACCGCGGTGCTGGCGATGGCGCGGCCGGGCGGGCCGTTCGGCGACGAGTATGGGCCGATCCTGGCGCTGGCGACCGGCAGCTTCGTGCTCTACGGGCTGATGGCGCTGCCGCAGGGCTGGCTGGCGCAGCGCTTCGGGCGGCATCACCTGATGACGCTGTTCTTTTTCGGCACCGGCGCCTCGCTGGTGGCAACCGGGCTGGTGAGCACGCCGCTGATGCTCGGCCTGGCGCTGGCCGCGGTGGGGCTGTTCGCCGCCATCTATCACCCGATCGGCACCGCTTTGCTGGTGGAGGTGGCGGGTGACAAGCCGGGCCGGGCGATCGGGCTGAACGGGGTGTTCGGCAATGTCGGCGTGGCGATGGCGCCGATGTTCACCGCCTTCGTCGCGGTGCGCTATGGCTGGCATTGGGCGTTCATCCTGCCGGGGCTGGCCTGCATGGCGGTCGGCGTGCTGTGGCTGCGCCAGCCGCCGGTGGACCACACCGCGCGCCGGGCCGCCGGCAAATTCCCCAAGATCCCGCCCTATATGGTGCGCCGCGCGGTGATCGTGCTGCTGCTGATCGCCGCGGTCTCCGGGCTGGTGTTCAACGCCTTCACGCTGCTGCTGCCGAAGCTGATGCAGGAGCGGCTGGCCGGCGCCCCCGATCTG
>DATJEA010000026.1:0-2012 GCA_035497095.1 Acetobacteraceae bacterium
CCTCGGCCTCGGCGATCCGGCCGGCCTGGCGCAGCACGTCGGCGGCGTTGCGCCGCGCCTCGATGGTGCCGACCGAGGCGCGCTGGGCCAGCGGGTCGGGCAGCACGTCGCGGGTCAGCAGCAGCGGCGACAGGCTGGCGCCGCGATCCGGCGGCAACGGCGAACCACCGCGCAGTTCAGCCGGCAGGAACGGCAAATAGAGTGCCTCGGCCTTCCTGAAGCCAGCCAAGGCGAGATCGGTCTGCTTCTGGTTGGCGTGGTCCAGCGCCTCGTAATAGGTCACCGTGGCCACCGCCAGCGGGTCGGCGGCGGCCGGTGCCAGCCTGTCGGCGCGGCGGAACAGTTCGGCCGCCTGCGGATAGCGGCCCTGGTTGGACAGTTGCAGCGCCAGCAGCGCCAGCGGCAGGAAGCTGTCCGGCCGGTTGGCGCCCAGCACGCGCTCCTGCAACGCCAGCGCGGCGCGATAGGCGGTCTCGGCGGCGGCGAAGCGTTCGGCCTGGTTGGCGTCGCGCCCGGCGGTCATCAGGCCGTCATAGCGGCCGATATCGCCGGTGGCGAAGGCCTCGCGGGCGAGCCGGCTGGCCAGCGCGTCGATCGCCGCCGGGGTATTGGCCGCCGCCTCGGCGGTGACCCGGCCGGAGGCGATGCCGATCGCCCGCTCCGCCGCCGGCAAGGCCGCCACCACGCCATCGGCCTGCCAGCCTGTGCCACCGATGGTCGCGGTCAGCAGGAAGGCCGGCCAGCCGCCATTGGCCATCCGGCATTCGGCAAGCCTGGCTGGCACGTCGCCGAGAATCCGGATGCTGCGCGGCGCGGCGCAACTGAGCCGGCCCCCCAGCGTGTCGGCGCTGGCTACGGCGGCGGCAGTGGTGCTGCGGATGCGGGCGCTGGGCGAACGCCAGTCGCCGCACCACACGTCGCCGCCACCGCCGCCGGCCACGAATCGGCAGCTATCGCCCGCCGAGGTAGTGCCGAGCGCGCTGCCTCTACCCGCCGACGTGCTGGCGACATAGGCATTCGGCGGCGGCGGCGTGCAGCCGGCCAGCAGGGCGCCCAGGGCGAGGGTGGCAAGCAGCGTGCGCATCAGAAATCCTCCGCACGGATATTCGGGGGCGCCAGATCGACATCGTCGTCCGGGTCGCGGATCGGCTGGGTGCGCAGGTAGAAATTGGTCGGCGTCGGCAGGCCCAGGACGACATCGGTCAGCAACTCGCTGAACCGCCTCGGGTCCATCAGGCCGAACATGACGTCCGGCGCGCTGGCAGCGCTCGGCGGCGCGATGGTGAGCGGGCGGCAGACGCTCACCGCGATCGGGCAGCCGTTCATGGTGAACAGGTCCGGGTCTGGCGGCGGTGGCGGGTAGACGGTGCCGTTGGCGTCGGCCCGCTGGCCGAGCGGCGCGGCGGCCCCGCCCGCCACGCCCGCCACGGTGCCGAACAGCGTGGCGCCGCTGCCGCCGGCCAGCAGCAGCCCGCCGGCATCCAGCGTGCCGGTCGCGGTGCCGGTGTCGCCGAGATACAGGCTGACCCGCATGCTGCCGGCGTCCAGCCCGGTAAAGGCGATCTCCGGCGCGGTGACGCGGAGGGTGTCGCCGGTGGCGTGGCCGCCGAGGCTGGCGCTGTCGGCGTCGATCAGGATATCGCCCGGCGCCGCGATCAACCCGGTGGTGACCACGCGATCAGCGGTGAGCGTGAGCGGCCCGCCGGTGGCGACCGCCGAGAAGCCATTGACTTGCAGCAGCCCGGCGGCGCGCAGGGTCAGCGTGCCGCCCTCGACATGGCCATCGATCACGACATCGCTGCCGCCGGTGATCAGCATCGCGCCGCCCGCCTGCACCAAGGCACCCTCGGGCACGGTGAGGGCCACAATATCGTTGAAGATAAAGCCCCCCGGCGTGCTGCTGTCGCCAAGCAGCGCCACCGCGTTCGCCCCGCCCAGCACGATGTCGCCGTCGCTGGCCCGCAGGTTCAGCAGATTGGCCTGGATCGTGCCGCCGCTGCCCTGGGTGATGC
>DATJEA010000027.1:0-10037 GCA_035497095.1 Acetobacteraceae bacterium
GCGAGGAGGCCGGCACCAGCGCCACCTCGCCCAGCCGGCGGGCGCCGGCATCGGCATCGATCATCCGCCGCAGCACCTCCTGGCCGGTGCTGGCGGTGGCCTCGACGATGGCGCCATCCTCGAACCGCACCCGGATGTCCCGGATCAGCGTGCCCTGATAGGCGAGCGGCTTGGTCGCCGAAACATGCCCGCTGGTGCGCGCCGCGTGCGGTGTGGTGAACACCTCCTCGGTCGGAATATTCGGATTGCCGGTCACGCCGTTGCGCGCCTTGGACTGGCCACCCATCCAGGCATGCTGATCGGCCAGGCCAACGGTGAGATCGGTGCCCGGCCCGCGAAACCGCAACGCCGCGTAGCGTCGCTCGGTCAGCATCCGGCGGCGGGTCATCAGCGCGGCATTATGCGCCGCCCAGGCCGCCACCGGGTCGGCCGCATCCACCCGCGTCGCGGCGAAGATCGCATCCCACAGCATCCGCTCCGCCTCGTCCTGCGGCGCGTCGGGGAACATCGCCCGCGCCCAGGCCGGCGACGCATAGGGCACCAGGCTCCAGTTGATCGCCGTGGTGGTGATGAGTTCGAGCGCCGGCCGATAGGCCTGCATCCGCGCCCGGTTGGCCCTGGCGACCAGCGCGGCATCCTGCCCGGCCAGCAGGTTCGGATCGTCACCGACGATGGCCAGCCGCGCCGCACCACCGCGGAATGCCGCCGCCATCCCATCATACAGCCAGCCGGCGGCATGATCGAAGCCCTCCGGCCGTGCATGCCGGAAGCGCGACAGGCTTTGCTGGTCGTCGGCGAACAGCGTCGTGACCAGCGTGGCGCCGGCGCGATAGGCGGCATCGGTGATCAGCCGGGCCAGCGGCAGTGCCGCAATCGGCGCCGTCATGACCAGCTCCTGGCCGGGCTGCAGATTGAGCCCGACCTGCACCGCGATCTCCGCCAGCCGCGCGAGCCTGGCCTGATGCGTGTCGGGGGCAGTCCTGGATGGCAGGGGCTGATCCATGGTCCGGCGTTCTCCACGGTGATGCCGACGACCCATATCAGGCGCCAGCCCGCCGGCCAACCGGCCGCTATTCCTGGCCCGCGCTCAGCAGTCCCACCTTGCGAAGCACCCGGATGTGGTCGCACAACGGCGGATGACGATGGCGCAGCAGACGCTCCCGGCGCAGCCGCGCCGCAATCTCGGCTCGCTGGCGATGCTGGTCGGCTATTTGCGGCCCTATCTCTGGCGGGTGCTCGGCGCCTCGCTGGCGCTGCTGACCGCGGCGGGCCTCGTGCTGGGCCTCGGCCAGGGGCTGCGCCAGTTGATCGACCGCGGCTTCGGCACCGCCAGCCGCACCGAGTTGGACCGCGCCGCGCTGCTGATGTTCGCCGTGGTGGCAACGCTGGCGGTCGCCACCTTCTGCCGGTTCTACCTGGTGTCCTGGCTCGGCGAACGGGTGGCCGCCGACCTGCGGCGCGACGTGTTCAACAAGGTCACCTCGCTGTCGCCGGACTATTTCGAGACCGCGCGCACCGGCGACATCCTGTCGCGGATGACCGCCGATGTCGCGGTGTTGCAGGCGCTGATCGGCTCGGCGATCTCGCAATGGCTGCGCAACGGGCTGATGCTGGTCGGCGCCTTCGTGATGCTGGTGGTCACCTCGGCCAAGCTCGCCGCCATCGTGGTGCTGGTGGTGCCGGTGGTGGTGGTGCCGGCGATCCTGTTCGGCCGCCGCGAACGCCGCCTGTCGCGCGTCGTGCAGGACCGCATCGCCGATCTCGGCGCCCACGCCGAGGAGGCGGTGACCTTCCTGCGCACCGTGCAGGCCTTCACCCACGAGGCGATCGACCGGCTTCGCTTCAGCCAGCAGGTGGAGCGCTCGGTGGCCGCCGCCCAGGCGCGCATCCTCACCCGGGCCATCCTGATCCTGCTGGTCATCCTGCTCGGCTTCAGCGCGATCATCTTCAGCCTGTGGATCGGCGGCCGCGACGTGCTGGCCGGGCGGATCACCGGCGGCGAACTCTCTGCCTTCGTGTTCTACGCCGTGCTGCTGGCCACCTCCGGCGCGTCGATGAGCGAAATCTGGGGCGAGGTGCAACGCTCCGCCGCGGCGGCCGACCGCATCCAGGAGGTGCTGCGCGAACGCCCCAGCATCACCGCACCACCGAACCCAGTCCCGCTGCCCAGCCCGGCGCAGGGCCGCATCGCGTTCGACCGGGTGGTGTTCCATTACCCGGCCCGCCCGGACACCGCCGCCCTCAACGGCCTGTCGCTCGCGGTCGAGCCGGGCGAGATGGTCGCGCTGGTCGGCCCGTCCGGCGCCGGCAAGAGCACCATCCTGCAATTGCTGCTGCGCTTCTACGACCCGCAATCGGGCAGCATCAGCGTCGACGGGGTGGATATCGGCCGCACCGATCCGACCGCGTTGCGCCGGCGCATCGCCATGGTAAGCCAGGACCCGGTGATCTTCAGCGCCACCGCGCGGGACAACATCCGCTACGGCCGGCCCGAGGCCAGCGACGCCGAGGTGCGCGAGGCCGCCATCGCCGCCGCCGCCGCCGACTTCCTCGACGCCCTGCCGGAGGGCTTCGACACCTTCATGGGCGAGAAGGGCGTGCGCCTGTCCGGCGGCCAGCGCCAGCGCATCGCCATCGCCCGCGCCGTCCTGCGCGATCCGCCGATCCTGCTGCTCGATGAGGCGACCAGCGCGCTGGACGCGGAAAGCGAGCGCGCCGTGCAGCACGCCCTCGCCGTGCTGGCGGTCGGCCGCACCACGCTGGTGGTGGCGCACCGCCTGGCCACCGTCCGCCGCGCCGACCGCATACTGGTGATCGAGGCCGGAGAGGTGGTCGCCACCGGCACGCATGAGGCGCTGGTGCGCGAAGGCGGGTTATACTCGCGCCTCGCCGCCCTGCAATTCAGCGGCTGACCGCCCCGCCGCGCCGGCGCGCTCCCGGCCTCAGCCGATCGCCGCCAGGATGCGCTCGCGGGTGAACGGCATGTCGCGGATGCGGGCGCCGAGGGCGTGCGCGACGGCGTTGCCGATGGCGCCGGCGGTTGGCCCCATGGTGCATTCGCCGACCCCGAGCGGCGGCTGGTCGCCGGGGTCGAGCAGTTCGGTGCGGATCTCCGGAATCTCGGAAAACCGCAGGATCGGATAGCTGTCCCAGTTGCGCGAGGCGATGCCGGCGGCTTCGAACGCCACCTGCTCCTTCAGCACCCAACTGGCGGCCTGCACGATGCCGCCTTCCAACTGGTTGATCAGGCCGTCCGGGTTGATCACCAGCCCGGCATCGGCGGCGCACCAGACACGGGCGACGCGGACCTCCCGCTCCACCACCACCTCGGCGACCACCGCGGCGTAGCCGGCGCGGTTCTTGTAGCGCGAAAAGCCGAGGCCCAGCCCGGTGCCGCTGCCGGAGGGACCGCGCCGCGCCCAGCCGGCCATCTCGGCGGCGCGGCTGAGCACGGCGCGGGCGCGCGGGTCGGGCAGCATCGCCAAGCGGTAGTCCAGCGGGTCGGTGTGCGAGAAGGCCGCCAATTCGTCGAGAAAGCACTCCAGCGCGAACACGTTCGGCAGCGCCCCGAGGCCGCGCAAAGATGAGGTGCGCACCGGGCCGCGCGGGATGAAGTGATGCAGCAGGCGATGCTCGGGGATGGCGTAATACGGCGCCGCGTTGCGGGTGCCGGCGCCAGGATCGGGGTTGGAGCTCTCGTTGGACGCGATCGCCGGCGGCGGGTTCGGCAGCGCGCGGGTGGCCAGCAGATTGGCGCCGGCGCGGGTGTTGCCGACATGCGGCGCGCTCCAGATTTCGCTGAGCAGGTCGGCTGGCAGCCCGTCCGGGCCGAGCGTGGCTTCCAGCCGGATCGACATCGCGCTGCCCAGCGGCTCGAAGCCGAACTCGTCCTCGCGCTGCCACAGCAGCCGGATCGGGGTGCCCGGCAGCAGGGTTGCGATCACGGCGGCATCG
The DNA here is from genome assembly GCA_035497095.1 of Acetobacteraceae bacterium. GTDB lineage: Bacteria > Pseudomonadota > Alphaproteobacteria > Acetobacterales > Acetobacteraceae > 70-18. The sequence continues at coordinate 3,955 of DATJEA010000027.1, forward strand.
AGTGCCGCGTCATCGGCGCCGTTATGGCCGTAGCAGCCGGCGCCGTGCGCGTGATGCACGGTGATCGCGCCGGCATCGAGATGCAGCACCTCGGCCAGCGCCTGGCGCAGTATGTAGACGCCCTGCACATGCGACCAGAGCGTGAGCTGGCCGCCTTGCAGCCATGCCACCGCGCAGGACGGGCCGAGTGCGGCATGGGCGATATAGGGCCGCGAATAGCTGGCTTGGTGGCGCAGCAGGCCGGAATGCGCGGCCGGCGGCGGGCCGGCGGTGCGGTCATCGCTGGGCTGGCTGCGCAGCCAACCGGCCTCGGCCATCTCCGGCGCCAGCGGCGTGAGCCCATCCCACACCGCGAGTGTGGTCGCCGCGATGGCGGCGCGGCGGGCGACGGTTTCGCTGTCGGCCACCAGGGCGACGAAATCGCCGCGGCGCAGGATGTCGAGCGGCCCGCCGGCGGCCTTGCGCAGTGCCGCCTCGTCGAGCCTGGCAAGGCGCGCATCGGGGCGCGGCTGGCGCAGCACGCGGGCGTGGCGCATCCCCGGCAGTTGGATGTCGTGCACGAAGCCGCCGCCGGCGAGCTTGGCCGGCAGGTCGCGGCGCGCAATGCTGCGGCCGATCACTGCATGGGCGGCGCGTGGCTTGGGCGCGACGGCGCCGGTGGCGGCGACGTGCAGGGCGACGCGCGGCGCCAGCGTCCAGTACGATTGGCCGGTCGGGCGGCCGGCCCGGGTGATGGCGCCGTGCGCGATCGCCAACGCGTCCGGCGGGCAGTTCAGCGCTCGGGCCGCTTCGGCGACGAACAGCGCGCGGACCTCGGCGCAGGCCAGCCGCAGCGAGGCGCCGCCGACCTCGATCGACTGGCTGCTGGAGGTGCTGCCCTCGTCAGGCGCCTGCTCGGTGTCGCCGGACAGCATGTCGATGCGGGCCAGCGGCACGTCGAGCTCATCGGCGGCGATCTGCGCCAGCGCGGTGGTGATGCCCTGGCCGATCTCCACCTTGCCGACCGCAACCCGCAGCCTGCCGTCAGGCCGGAAGTGCAGCCAGCGATCGAGCATCGGGTTGTCGGCCAGGCTCTTCGGCAGCGCGTTGGGGATCATGCCGCCGGCGCCTTCAGCGCGGCAGCGGCGCGGGCGACGGCGCGCAGCACCCGCGGCTGGCTGCCGCAGCGGCACAGATGCGGCTCCAGCGCGGCGGCGATCGCGGTGCGGCTGGGCTCGGCGTTGCTGGCCAGCAGGGCGGCGGCGGAGACCGCAATGCCGGACAGGCAGTAGCCGCACTGGCCGGCCTGCTCGGCCAGCAGGGCGGCGATCACCGCATGCCCGGCCAGGCCCTCGACCGTGGTCACGGTGCGGCCCGCGACCGACCAGAGTTCGCGGGTGCAGGCATAGCTGGGCGTTCCGTCCACCAGCACCATGCAGGCGCCGCATAACTCCTGGCCGCAGCCATAGCGCGGGCCGGTGATGGCGAGCGTGTTGCGCAGCACGTCCAGCAGCGGCGTGGCGGGATCGTCCGCCACCGCGACGGCGCGGCCATTCGCGATGAATCGGGTGGGCTCATTCATGGCAGTCTCCTCGCCGCCCAGCCTGCCGCCCGGACCGTCGGCGGGTCAAGTTCGGTGAGGAAACGCTTCAAGCTTGAAGTATCATCGGCGCGATGCTGTGATGGCAGCGGCGGCATGACGACCCATCCGAGGGATGGCCCCTGCCGCTGCAAACCCGGGTATTTTCCGCCAATGCCGATGGCGGGCCGTTTGAGATGACGGATCATATTATGGATCCAACGCAGTTTTCGGCCGTCCGGTGCCGCTGCAGTGGCGGCGAGGTCGGCACGACGCTGCGTATCGTCGATGAAATGCTGCCGATGGCCCGAGTGGGACTCGGAAAACCCGAGATCAGAACGTCTGGTTATCAATGATAAGACCGGCGACATTGGCCGACCTGCCGGCGGTGGCGGCGGTGGAGCGATCGGCCTCGGCGCTGTTCGCCGGCACCCATATGGACTGGGCCGCCGGCGGGCTGACGCTGCCGCGCCGGATGCTGCGGGCGGGGGTGGCGCGCGGAACGCTGCTGGTGGCGGATGAGGGTGGGCCGGTCGGCTTCATCGTCGCGGCGCCGGCCTACGGCACGCTGTTCATCGAGGAACTCTCGGTGGCCGCCCCGCATCAGCGCCGGGGGGTGGGGCGGGCGCTGCTCGTGGCGATGGAGCGGCGCGCGCGCGAACTCGGTGTGGCGGCACTGACCTTGACCACCGACCGGACGCTGGCCTGGAACCGGCCATTCTACGCCAGCGCCGGGTTCAGCGAGGTGGACGGGCCGGAATGGCTGATGGCACGGCTGCGCGAGCAGGCGCGGGCCGGTAATGATCCGGCGCGGCGGTGCGCGATGAGCAAGGAAGTCTTCTTTTTGTGAACAAAAAGAAGCAAAGAAACTTTCCATCCATTGGCGTGTACGGCCTCTGCACCACCCCAATGCCGCAAGGCAAATGAAAGTTTTTTGGTTCTCTTTTTCAAAAAAGAACCCTTACTTACTTGATCCTGCTGACATCCACCGTAACCGCATGATTAAGCGGCCCGTGCCCGGCGCCGAACCCCGGCGCCGCCGCGATCGCCGCGAGCACATAGGCGCGGGCGCGGGCGACGGCGGCGTGCAGCGTCATGCCCTGGGCCAGCCCGGCGGCGATCGCGCTGGCCAGCGTGCAGCCGGTGCCGTGGGTGTGGCGGGTGGCGATGCGCGGGCTGCGGAAGCTGGCGATGCCGTCCGTGGTGGCCAGCAGGTCGACCACCTCGTCGCCGGGCAGGTGGCCGCCTTTCAGCAGCACGGCGGGCACGCCCAGGGTCAGCAGCGCCTCGGCGGCGTGGCGCATCGCGGCTTCGTCGGGGATCGCCATGCCGGCGAGGATTTCGGCTTCCGGCAGGTTGGGGGTGACCAGGCTGGCCAGCGGCAGCAGCACCCGGCGGATATGCGCCACCGCGTCGTCGGCGAGCAGGCTGGCGCCGCCCTTGGCGACCATCACCGGGTCCACCACCAGCGGGATGCCGGGGGCGCGCTGGGCCAGTTCGCTGGCCACCAGTTCCACCGTGGCGGCGTCGCCGAGCATGCCGGTCTTGATCGCGTCGGCGCCGAGGTCGGACAGCACGCAGCGGATTTGCAGGCGCAGGAAATCCGGCGGCACCGGGTGTACGCCATGCACGCCCAGCGTGTTCTGCGCGGTGAGTGCGGTGATCGCGGTCATCGCGAAGCCGGCCAGCGCGGTGACCGCCTTGATATCGGCCTGGATGCCGGCGCCGCCGCCGGAATCGGAGCCCGCGATGATCAGCACGCGGCCCCGCATCACGGTGGGGGGCATGGTAGTAGCGGGCATCAGCGCCCGACCTGCAGCGCCGAGGCGTCGTCGGACTGGGCGCGGGCGACCTCGGTGATCAGGTCGCAGAGGCCGGCGACCACGCGCTCGACCAGCGCCACGTCCTCGGCTTCGGCCATCACCCGGATCACCGGTTCGGTGCCGCTTTTGCGGATCAGCAGGCGGCCGTGGCCGGCCAGGCTGGCCTGTGCCTCGGCGATGGCGGCGGCGACGCGCGGCGCCTCCAGCGGCGAGACGCCGTTGAAGCGGACGCTGCGCAGCTTCTGCGGCAGGGTCTCGAACACGGTGCAGACCTCGCTGGCCGGGCGCTCCTGCTGCACCAGCACCGCCAGTACCTGGAGCGCCGCCAGCAGCCCGTCGCCGGTGGTGGCGTAGTCGGCCATGATCATGTGGCCGGACTGCTCGCCGCCGAGGTTGAAGCCGTCGGCGCGCATCCGCTCCATCACGTAGCGGTCGCCGACATTGGTGCGGTGCAGCGCGAGGCCGCGGCCTTGCAGGTAGCGCTCCAGCCCCAGATTGGACATCACGGTGGCCACCACCGCATCGCCGCGCAACTGGCCGGCGCCGTGCCAGGCGCGGGCGATCAGCGCCAGGATCTGGTCGCCGTCGACCAGGTTGCCGTGCTCGTCGGACAGGATCAGCCGGTCGGCATCGCCGTCCAGCGCCACGCCGAGATCGGCGCCGTGGCGGCGCACCTCGCCGCGCAGGAAGTCCGGCACGGTGGAGCCGCATTGGTGGTTGATGTTGAAGCCGTCCGGCGCGACGCCGAGCGGGATCACCTCGGCGCCCAATTCCCAGAACAGCGCCGGCGCCACCTTGTAGGCGGCGCCGTTGGCGCAATCGACGACGATCTTCAGCCCGTCCAGCCGCATGCCGCGCGGGAAGGTGGATTTCGCCGCCTCGATATAGCGGCCGCCGGCATCCTCCAGCCGCTGGGCGCGGCCGAGGCGGGCCGGCGGCGCCATGCGGGCGGCGAGGTCGCTTGCCATCATCGCCTCGATCTCGGCCTCCATGGCGTCGGACAGTTTGTAGCCGTCCGGGCCGAACAGCTTGATGCCGTTATCCTCGAAGGTGTTGTGCGAGGCGGAGATCATCACGCCGAGGTCGCAGCGCAGGTTGCGCGCCAACAGCGCGATCGCCGGGGTGGGCAGCGGGCCGACCAGCGAGACATCCATGCCGGCGGCGACGAAGCCGGCGACCAGCGCGGGTTCGACCATGTAGCCGGAGAGCCTGGTGTCCTTGCCGATCAGCACGCGGTGGCGGTGGCTGCCGCGGCTGAACAGCAGGCCGGCGGCCTGGCCGAGCTTCAGCGCGGTCTCCGCACTCATCGGCTCGGTGTTGGCGGTGCCGCGGATGCCGTCGGTGCCGAACAGGCGGCGGGTGGGGGGCATCGGCTCAGGCGGCCGGCTGCTTCGCCGGCACCTCCACCGGGCCGCCGGCCTCGCGCCAGGCCTTGAGGCCGCCTTGCAGGTCGGCGACCTCGGGCAGCCCCATCTGCTGCGCGGTGAGGGCGGCAAGCGACGAGCGCCAGCCCATCGCGCAGAAGAACACGAAGCGGCGCGGCTCGCCGAAGATCGGCTTGTAATACGGGCTGTCCGGGTCGATCCAGAATTCCAGCATGCCGCGGGTAACGCGGAACGCGCCGGGGATGGTGCCGTCACGCTCGATCTCGCGCGGGTCGCGCAGGTCGACGAAGGTGGTTCTGCCGTCGTTCTGCATCGCCAGCGCGTCGGCCACCGGGATGCGGGTGATGGCGCTCTCGGCCTCGGCGAGCATCGATTTCAGGGTTTTGCGTTCGGTCATCGGCTGCACTCCGGTTGCCGGGGGAGTCTAGCTCAATCCATGAAGGCCGCGCCATATGCGCAGCGCCTGGATGGTCTCCGCCACGTCATGCACCCGCAGCATGGTGGCGCCGTGCTCGGCTGCATGCAGGGCGGCGGCCAGCGAGCCGGGCAGCCGGCCGCTGGGCAGCCTGGCGCCGGCCAGCACGCCGATGAACCGCTTGCGCGAGACGCCGACCAGCAGCGGGCAGCCGAGATTGAGCAGCAGCGGCAGGTGGCGCAGCAGCGCCAGGTTGTGCTCGGTCATCTTGGCGAAGCCGATGCCGGGATCGATGGCGATCGCCGCACGGGCGATGCCGGCGGCCTCGGCGGCGGCGATGCGGGCGGCGAGTTCCTGGGTCACCTCCAGCGCGACATCGGCGTATTGCGCATGCTCGTGCATGGTGGCCGGCGTGCCGCGCATATGCATCAGCACCACCGGGCAGCCGGCCCGGGCGACCACGCGGGCGGCGTCGGGGTCGTGCGCCAGGGCCGAGACGTCGTTGACCACGCTTGCGCCGGCATCGAGGGCGGCTGCCATGGTGGCGGCGTGGCGGGTATCGACCGAGACGGCGACGCCCTGGCTAGCCAGCGCGCGGATCACCGGCAGGATGCGCCGCCGTTCCTCGTCCGGGGGGGTAGGGGAGGCGTGCGGGCGGGTGGTCTCGCCGCCGACATCGACCAGCGCGGCGCCGGCCTCGGCCATCTCCAGGCCGGCGGCGATGGCGCTGGCGGTGTCGAAATACGCGCCGCCATCGCTGAAGCTGTCCGGGGTGACGTTCAGCACGCCCATCACCAGCGGGCGCCCAGCGGGCAGGCCGGCCCAGGCGGGCGGGGCGGCGGTCAGCCGGGCGAGCAGCGGGCGAAGTACCGTGGGGATGCTGGTGACCGGCGCGATGGTCC